>DAOWME010000214.1 GCA_030643245.1 Deltaproteobacteria bacterium | reverse complement strand
GCAAGACTGTAGTTCACAAGAAGCAAACGAAGCAAGTAGGCGGCAAGCGGTAAACTTGACTAACTGCACAGCTTGAAAAATTTTCCCGCCTTCGATTCCCCTGATGATCACATAATGCAGTGCACCTGGCGCATCTATTCTCGCTTTTCGTGGCATAATTAGGGACGTGGCCGAAATAACTTCCTCAAGTTGACACTCAGATTTAGGTCAGATTTGTTCGATCTGAAAATACAAAACCACAGGAATAGTTTTGCCTATTTCGAGGATTTTGTGTTTGAAGATCGGGCAAAGATGGCCTGAAGATGAGATGTACAAATGGGGAAGTTATTTCGGCCATGTCCCTTACCTTACTTTCTCTTGAATAACTACTTTGTCCACAGCCTCCTCTTCTTCAAGCATAACCATTACTCGTTCATCCTTCGATGTTGGAAGATTCTTTCCCACATAATCTGCCTGTATGGGAAGTTCCCGATGTCCCCGGTCGATTAGAACCGCCAACTGAATAACCTCCGGTCTCCCGATGGTCATCAACCCGTCAAGCGCCGCCCTGATGCTTCTCCCTGTGCACAACACATCATCCACTAGTACCACCCTCTTACCGGTTATGGAAAATGGTATGTCCGTCTTATGGATAATGGGTTGACGGGGATCGGATCCGAGATCATCCCTGTAAAGGGTTATATCCAGAACCCCCATGGGCACGTCCACATTCCCAATCTTACGTATATATGTAGCGATTCGCCTGGCTATATAGATGCCCCTGGTCCGAACCCCAATAAGGACAAGGTTATCTGTCCTTTTATTTCTCTCCATGATTTCCGAGGAAATACGGAGTAATGCACGCTCCATTTCAGACTTATCTGCGATTTCCTTCTTTTCTTTGTACTCCATGGGTTTACCCTCGTCCCTAAGGGACTTTGGACCTTCGACATAAATGTTATATAATGGGAATAATCTATTAATGAATCAAACTACCTATCCTTGTCCATCTGAGGTGATGCCGTATTTTGTCCCAGGACCAATATATCATAAAGGCCTTGCCCTTCAATCCTTTCAACTTTACAAACCCCCAATAGCGGCTATCGTAGCTATGATCCCTATTATCCCCCATTACAAAAAGAGAGGCTTCGGGTACAGTGACTGGACCATAATTATCCCTCGGTTCCATATTACCGGGGATAACATTATCATCGTCATTCACGGCAAAGGGACTGTCAAATGGAGAACCATTAATATAAACTTTTTTGTTTATTATTTCAACCGTATCACCTTCAGTTCCAACGACCCTCTTAATAAAGTCTTTTTTCTTGTCAACAGGATAGATAAAAACAACGACATCACCCCTTTGAGGTTTCTTCAAGGGTACGATCCTCAAATCAGTGAAGGGGATTCTTGTACCATAAATGAATTTATTGACCAAGATGTGGTCACCGACAAGCAGAGTAGATTCCATGGATCCGGAGGGAATCTTAAATGCTTGAACCACAAAAGTTCTGATTATGAGAGCCAAAACAACCGCAATCGCAATTGCTTCAACCCACTCTCTAACTTTAGACTTCTCCCTCATCAACCCCCCTCTCTACCCTCAAGTCTTCAATATGGACAAAAAGGCCTCTTGAGGAATTTCAACCTTCCCAACCTGTTTCATCCTCTTTTTGCCCTCCTTTTGTTTCTCCAACAGCTTTCTCTTCCTTGTAATATCCCCCCCGTAACATTTCGCAGTGACATTTTTTCTTAAGGGCTTGATCGTCTCTCTTGCTATAATTTTTTTACCTATAGCCGCTTGAATTGCTACCTCAAACATCTGACGAGGGATCAAATCTTTCATCTTGGTAGCCAGACGCTTTGCCCTGAAGTAAGAACTATCTCTGTGGGTGATCAACGAAAGTGCGTCTACAATATCCCCATTAATGAGTACATCGATTTTAACCATGTCGGATTGACGAAAATCAAGGTCTTCATAATCAAATGAAGCATAGCCCCGGCTGAGAGACTTAAGTTTGTCATAGAAGTCAAATACTATCTCGCCTAAAGGGAGATCATAGGTTAAGACCACCCTGTTGTCCGTGCCATGATATTTGATCTCTCTCTGAATACCACGTTTCTCCTCACAGAGCCTCAATATGGAACCAAGATAAGTGTTGGGAAGATAGATGGTTGCAAATACATACGGTTCACTGATGAAGGCGATATCCTGAGTCCCGGGAAGGTTCGATGGGTTCTCTACACTCAACACCTCCCCGGATCTGGTAGTAACCTCATAAACCACATTGGGCGCTGTGGTGACAAGACCAACCCCATATTCTCTTTCAAGACGTTCTTGAATAACCTCCATGTGTAAAAGTCCCAAGAATCCGCAACGGAATCCAAATCCCAACGCCAGGGACGTCTCCGGATCGTACGAGAAAGAAGAATCGTTCAATTGGAGCTTCTCAAGGGCATTCCTGAGCAGGTCAAAGTGGCCGGATGCGGCCGGATACAGACCACTAAAAACCATGGACTTCCTAACATTGAAGCCGGGAAATGGGGTCCCGGTGGGGTTATCCTCACACGTTATGGTATCACCTATTCTAGTATCTCCTACTTCCTTAATTCCTGCTATGACAAAACCGACTTCGCCCGCTGACAGTTCTGCCACCTCCGTCATGTCGGGTGAGAACACTCCAATTTTGGCGACCTCAAAGACCTTATTTGAGGACATCATCTGTATATTCATCCCTTTTCTCAAGGTTCCGTCAAATATCCTGATCAGTACTACAGCACCCTGATAGGAATCAAACCACGAATCGAAGATCAAGGCCTTCAGAGGAGCCTTCCTGTCTCCCCCAGGTGGTGGGACCTTCTCAATAATCGCCTCCAGGACATCCTCGATGCCAATACCCTCTTTGGCGCTTATCAAAATCGCATCGTCCGATTCCATGCCGATGAGATCCTCGATCTCTCCTCTCACCTTATCCGGATCGGCACTGGGAAGATCTATCTTATTAACGACGGGTAAGACCGTAAGGTCGAAATCGTGGGCCATGTACACATTGGCCAGGGTCTGGGCTTCCACCCCCTGTGATGCGTCGACCACCAATATCGCCCCCTCACAGGCAGCGAGGCTACGAGAGACCTCGTAGCTGAAGTCCACATGGCCGGGGGTATCGATCAGGTTCAGGATATATGTCTCGTTATCGTGGGAGGTATAGGGCAACCTAACGGTCTGAGCCTTAATAGTGATTCCCCTCTCCCTTTCTATATCCATTTTATCTAGGAATTGAGGGGTTATCCCTTTTTGACCAAGAACACCGGTCAATTCCAGGAACCTATCTGCCAGAGTAGACTTACCGTGGTCTATGTGGGCGATAATAGAAAAATTCCTTATTCTTGGTTTGGCTTTCTCCATGCAGAAAAATGTACCCCATTTAAATCAGAATTTTTGGAACTCATTTGAATTATGCCTTTAAGGGACGGGGACGAAATAACTTCCTCAAGTTGGCGCTCAGATTTAGGTTAGATTTGTTCGATCTGAAAGCGCAAAACCACAGGAATAGTTTTGCCTATTTCGAGGATTTTGTGTTTGAAGATCGGGCAAAGATGGCCTGAAGATGAGATGCACAAATGGGGAAGTTATTTCGTCCCCGTCCCTAAGCCATTTGTAGCTCATAATTGAGTTTCAAAAATTCTATTTTATATACTAACATCTAACGGGGTAACCTATATCATCTTCCTGTTTTTGTCAAAGAAAAAAGGGCTGAAACGCTTGTGAGATACCAACTGTCTATTCAGACCATATATAGGATCCTTCTTGATTAGAAGAATTGAGTGTAACCTTTTTTCGTTTGATGTTCAGCATCCACGATCATGTTTGTTGCCGGTTGCTTGCTTCTTGTTGCTCCTTGTACGTAAGGATCTGTTGTAATCCCATGTAACCCAATGAAAATCTGGTGCAGTTCCAACCAATGCTTGGTGCAGAAGTGTAGTTCACAACGGGCAACAAGAAGCAAGTGGCCGGCAACTGAAATGCGGGAACGAAAAAAGGTTACACTTATTAGAATTGTTGCCTGGCTACTTTTGTCGTTGACTACTATCCTCTTTCTCTGGTAACATGCCGGGACATCTGCCTCTTGGGATGATATGAATTGGAAACTTGGTTCATGCCTTTCTTGCTGAAGACTCCATTTATGGATGGAAACGAACTATGTATCCTGTCCTATTTCATATAGGAAGTTTCAAGATCCACACATATGGGCTCTTTATCGCGCTGGGCTTCTTGATGGGGATTATTCTAGCCTTTAGAGAGGCAAAACGTGTGGGGGAAGAGCCCGAGAGAATCTTTGATCTGTGTTTCTATGTAATCATTGCTGCAATAGTGGGATCTCGCCTTCTGTATATCATAATTTACTATAAGTATTTTATGGAGAATCCGCTTGAGATGATAAAGATCTGGAGCGGGGGGTTGGTCTACTACGGGGGTTTTATTTCTGCCCTGTTGGTGGGCATATGGTACATGAAGAAAAACCGGATGCCGGTCTGGAAAACCGTTGATATCATGGCTCCCTCGCTAGCCATAGGGCAGGCAATAGGACGGCTGGGGTGCTTCTGTGCCGGCTGCTGCTACGGTAAAGTAACCACCCTTCCCTGGGCTGTTACCTTCACCAACCCGGAAAGTCTCGCGAATCTCAATACCCCCCTTCATCCTACTCAGCTCTATTCCTCTGTAAATGCCTTTCTTATATTCCTCATTCTAATGGCTGCAAAGCGTTTTAAGAAGTTTGACGGCTTCCTTGTCTGCTTGTACATGTTGCTATATTCTATTACCCGCTCCATCATTGAAATATTCAGGGGTGATGATCGTGGATTCGTAATCGAAGGGATTCTATCGGTATCCCAGTTCATTGGAATTATCTTGGGACTTACGTCTGTGCTTATGCTGCTATATTTGAGGACGAGACACAATAGACTGTCGGCAAAGTAGCCGGCAAGCGTTAAACCTGCCCAACTGCACAGGTCGCAATTTTTCGACGCTCCTTAGGGACGGGGACGAAATAACTTCCCCATTTGTGCATCTCATCTTCAGGCCATCCCCCGATCGGGGTCGAGGACAGGCTTTGCCCGATCTTCAAACACAAAATCCTCAAAATAGTTCGACTATTCCTGCGGTTTTGCGT
>DAOWME010000085.1 GCA_030643245.1 Deltaproteobacteria bacterium | reverse complement strand
TAACTTCCTCAAGTTGGCGCTCAGATTTAGGTCAGATTTATTCGATCTGAAAATACAAAACCACAGGAATAGTTTTGCCTATTTCGAGGATTTTGTGTTTGAAGATCGGGCAAAGATGGCCTGAAGATGAGATGTACAAATGGGGAAGTTATTTCGGCCACGTCCCTTAGTTTCCATCCGGAAATTAAAAATGCCCTGGTACTGCTAGGCAGCTGAAGCCTGGGCATTTTTTTGTCTCTACCACCCCTTTGTGAAAAGGAGGCTTCAAGAATCACGACAGGCTTGTGAAGCCTTCCTATTGAAATAATTGAGATACCCGGACGCACACATGGGGATGTGATAGTCCATTACCCATCGGTGAAGGGGTTCCATCCCTTCACCCGAGCCCAGAGCCTCCCTCGTGTCTTGCCTGAATTTCTCCGTGATCGTTTCGAGAGAGATATCCCCACCCACCATTCGCGACACCGTCTCCTCCCATCTCCTAAGCCAGTCAATGCTTGTACCCAGGATATTACTCACCCTGTCGACCGGCCCAAAGTGGGAAAAGAGCAAGAGGTCTAAATCAAGGCCCGCAAAACCTCTAATCGTCTCGATATTTACATCAGGATCGAACTCCGGCGGAGGGGTCGTGGGGATCAATACACGGGAATCAGGTATATAGACCCCCACAGCATCCCCCGTGAAAAGCCCCCTATCCTTCTCTGAATAGATGCAGATATGGTGGGTAGCATGTCCCGGGGAATCGATCATCCGAAGTCTCTGGCCTTTACCCAGGTCGACGATATCGCCATCCTTTACCGGCACCACCCTGTCTTCATCAACAGGCAAGACCTCTCCGTACCACTCGTCGATGCGGTTACCAAAGACCCTTTTTGAACTGTTCACCAGCTTTGAGGGGTCCAACATATGTTTTACCCCCTTTTCGTGAACCACTACCTTTGCCCTCGGCATTTTCCTGAGTAATGTGCCGGCTCCTCCTCCATGATCAAGGTGGACATGGGTCACAATGATATACGATACTTCAGCAGGATCAAACCCAAACCCCCTAATCCCTTCAATGATTAAGGAGGCTGATTTTGCCGGCCCGCTCTCTATCAGTGCCAGTTCTTCACCTAATATCAGATAGGCTGAGGTAAAATTCGGTATACCGAACACCTTGGCATCGATCAGACATATTGAATCTGTAACCTTCCCATTCTCCACTCTCTAATTTCTCCTCTTTTCCTGCGATAATCCTCCAAGGCTCTCTCCTTGATTTTAGGGCCGTTACCCTCCAATGATCTCGTTTGTCCTTTTGCCGGCATCAGATACCTGTTCCGCCAATTGATCAAAAAGTTCCCTGACCGGTAGGATCCTATCGATCTGGCCAATACCCTGCCCACATGAAAGGAATCCACCACTGAAATCCGCCTCTTTAACCAGTTTCTCGTTTTTTGCACCTTCAATCAAAGGATAGACCTTTTCAAACGGCGCGCTTTCTTTCTCTAACTCCTGCACCTTTTTCGTTATATCCGTAATCAGGCACCTGTGGGTGTTTCCATAGGGACGTAATACCAGGACAGTGTCGGTCTCTTTGGCTTCAAGGAGGGTCTTCTTTACGTTGTCATGTATGGGACACTCCTCAGTCAGAAGAAGCCTGGTCCCCATTATTACTCCCTCGGCTCCAAGGGCAAGAAGCGCGAAGATGGCCCCTCCGTTAGAGACACCGCCTCCCCCGATAACCGGTATTTTCACCGCATTTGCAACTGCGGGCACAAGACAAAAGGTCGTGATGTCCAGCGTTCCGGTTGCCCCTCCGTTTTCAAATCCCACTACAGTCACTGCATCCACACCGACGGATTCGACCTTGCGGGCATAGCGCACTCCAACGCATTTGTGGGTCAGTTTTATTCCCTCAGGTTTTACCCTGGCCGCAATGTCATCAGGCGCTCTGTGCCCACTTGTTTCCACCATCTTGACCCCTTCTTCAATAATTACATCTATATACTCATTATTATCTATGGGTTGCATCATGGGGAAGAGATTTATGTTCACACCAAATGGTTTATCGGTTAAATCCTTAATCTCCTTAATGGCATCCCTAAAGCTCTCCTTGCTTTTGTACCAGGCAGAGGGAAGGATCCCAATACCCCCTGCTTCAGATATGGCACTCACAAATTTTGCATCCGTAACATACATCATTGTACCGCCAATGAATGGATATTTGACACCAAACAACTCCGTGATTTTTGTCTTCAATGTCTCTGTCCTCCTTTCGTCTTCTCAAACTGTTTCTCTCCAGTTTTTAAGCAAAAAAGGGGGGGGTCTATTCGACCTCCCAAGCCAACCCAACGCTTCAACACTAAACGAGTTTGGATAAAAAGTAAAGTAAAACCTCTTTTGCTCTTGAATCTCGACATGCATAATGTATAATTAAATGTTACATACTGTAATTTAAAGAGAAGACAGGGGCCGGAATCCGAAAGAATAAAACCCTGTAATCCCAGAGAGGTCAGATGGACAAAGGTATTTACGCTCTCATAATCAGCTTACCAGCAGACAAACTTATACAGGTGGGTAAGCTTGGGAGGTTTCGATTCAAACAAGGATACTATGTCTATACGGGCAGTGCTGGAAAAGGGTTGAAGGCCCGTATTGAAAGGCACAAAAGAAAAGAGAAAGCCATGTACTGGCATATCGATTATCTCTTGGAAGTGGCTACAATACTTGACGTGAGGGTTCATACGAAAGGGTTTTTGACAGAGTGTCGATTAAGTGAAATGATCTTTGAGCTTAAGGATGCTGAACTCTCAATCCCGGGGTTCGGGTCTTCAGACTGCAAATGTAAGAGCCACCTCGCATACTTCAGGGAATTCCCTGAGATGAAATCTCTTGACGGCTTTTTATCTCCATGAGTACTTCAATATATCATTCAAAGAAGAGACTTTGCTTGACCTTGGCGATCAATCAAAGGTGTGGTAACCGGGTAGGAGACTTCTGAGAACGGGGGCATCAATGGCTCTCTATACCAGGCGTCAAGCACAGGTTTCCAGATAAGGGACGGGGCCGAAATAACTTTCTCAAGTTGGCGCTCAGATTTAGGTTAGGTTTGTTCGATCTGAAAACACAAAACCGCAGGAATAGTTTTGCCTATTTCGAGGATTTTGTGTTTGAAGATCGGGCAAAGCCTGTCCTCGACCCCGATCGGGGGATGGCCTGAAGATGAGATGCACAAATGGGGAAGTTATTTCGGCCTCGTCCCTAAGTACGAAGGGACAAGCATAGGGTGTGGAAAAGGTACGTTTTTGAATAAGAACAAATTGAGGATAGCTAACATGAAGGAAATTACCTTGTTTCCAACTTGTCTTATGAGCGTATCATGTCCCTATTGTAAGACGATGGGGAACATGAAATTTAACAGACCTCCCACCAAAGACATCCTGGTAAGATGTCCCAAGTGCAAAGAACGATTCATGATTAAACTCAATATTAGAAAAAACTACCGAAAAGAAATATCTATTTTTGTTTCTTATTCTTTCAAAGATATCAGTCAGATAGGTGAGGCTGATTCTTTCACGGGGGATATTATTGATCTCTCCAGGGGTGGAATGTCTGTGGAAAGCTCCAGTTTTTGGTTACCTCGTTTTAGAAATAAAGAGGGGAAAACCCTCACTTTCGTTTTCGCTCCACCCCCCCCAAATAAGACTGTTAAAGTTAAGGGGGTGATTAAACGGATTTATGAAGCAGAAGAAAAGGGTAAGTTTAAGATGGGAATCAGCTTTACCGGCATGGATGACGCGACCAGTAGAAAGATCTCTTTTTTTCTGTGGAATTAGGCCAATGTCCATCCATAAATAGAAACTGAACAAAAACAAGATAGTTTTTCCAAATTCAAAACAGTCAAGGGATTGTGCGGAGGCTTAAAAACATACGCCGCACATACAATCCCACAGACTGACATAGTGATTTCGGAAAAGGGCCATTTCCGGATGGGAACTAATTGTCTTTCATGGGTATAACTGCTCAAATCGTGATGTTTCTGGGTTTCTTCTTTTCCCTTTACGGATTGATGCATCTGTATATCTGTAAAAAGATATTATCCCAAACCAATTTTCCTGGTGCGGTAAATATATATATTGTAATCTTTCTGGCTCTCATGGTTGTCTCTCCCGTGCTCTGTCGAGTTTGTGCGACCAGACGTGTGGGTGGGGTCACGTACATCATAACATTGATTTCATTCCTCTGGATGGGCTTCGTCTATTATCTTTTCTTGATTAATGCCGCTGTTGACCTCATCAATATGTCCGGCAAACTGACCCGTTTGGTGACCTCAGGGGCGTATCCATTTCTCATTGTCCCCAAAGATTTTTCCACATTTGTCGTAACGCTTTTCATGACAGCATGTATCTGTACGTACGCCTATTTTGAGGCATTGAAGATCGGTGTTACCCGGGTCACTATCCAGACCCCGAAATTACCGAAAGACGTGGACGAGCTTGTAATCGCTCAGATTTCAGATCTTCACCTAGGGGTATTGGTGGGGAAAAGAAGGCTTGAGAAGGTTACACGGATCCTCAAGGAGATCAAACCGGATATTATTTTTTCAACGGGAGATTTAGTGGACGCAAACGTGAATATCCTAAGAGACCTCGCGGAAAAACTGAGGAATATCAATCCCAGACTTGGGAAATATGCGGTCACAGGAAATCACGAATTCTTTGCCGGGATAGAACAGTCTGTTCTCTTTACCAGGGATTCGGGATTTGTGCTCCTACGCAACGAGCGCATAACCCTCAATGGCCTCCTTAACATCGTAGGGTTAGATGACCCTATGGCAAGAACATTCAAAAGTGTGGTGGGAGAAAAACCCTCCGGACTCCTGGCAAGGAATGACCCAAACCTTTTTACGATACTCCTGTATCATCAGCCTCGAAATTTCAGAGAAAATGCCCACCTTCTACCCATTGACCTCCAACTCTCCGGTCACACCCATAAGGGGCAACTGTTTCCCTTCAATCTTGTGACCCACCTTTTCTTCCCATTACAAGGAGGGTTTTTTAACATAGGGGGGAAAATGCTTTACATCAGTCGTGGCACTGGCACGTGGGGTCCCCCTTTACGGTTTCTATCCCCCCCTGAGATCGTCGTAATAAAACTGAAAAATGAGGCCCCTGCGGTTAGCTCATCAAGAGAAGCATTTTCACCAGCCGCATAGGTTAAAAAAATAGAAGGTTGACCGGAAGATGGTTTCAAATGTATAATGTATTCTTGTCGCTGCCTCGCTGCCTCGCTGCCGGATGCGAGTAACCGGCAACAGGTGTGTCCTGTGAATGGTTATGAATTTCCGATAATATAGGTTGTGCGTTTTTCTTCAGGGCCCCGGTCAGCGGGAAATAGGAGTGGGTTGGTGAAACCCCATGCGAAAAAAAGGATGGAGAACACGGTCAAATCCGGGATTTTGACATTGTTTTCCTTTAACCTCAGGGAGAAAATTCAAAACGTGGAGGCGGGCCTCTCTGCGGAGATACGATTTATTTCTGGCGAATCTGCCTCTGCAAAAGAGAACCTAATGAAGAAAAACATTAATTTCAAAGAGCGATTGGGCAAGGGAGACATTTATTGTTGCGCCATCTTCAGGGAAGAGGTTGTCTCTTATTGCTGGATGACATCGAACAGTGCACCTATAGGGGAGATCGGGAAAAGCATAATATTGAAGAACCGCGAGATGTATCTGTACGATGCATTTACAGAACCCGAGTTTCGGGGTAACGGTCTCTTTCCCAGAATACTAACGGCTATACTCAGACGTGGCAGACAAGAAGGGTATCAAAAGGCGTTTATATTTGCCCTCTCATCGAACAAATCCTCGATAATGGCGATTAGAAGGACAGGTTTCAATAGTTTCCAAAGCGTATATTTTCTCGACATCGACAGCACGATCCTCTGTAGATTCGGGAAGCCCAGGAATGGTGAGTCGAGTATTGAGGGGCAGGTTACTTCTTGACCATATAGGTCCGACATATACAGAGGTTTTAAAAAGACAGATGGAATCTTCGGCTAGTGGAGCACAAGACCGGTTAATAAACAAAGTCATCGATAAGGGGTTATGCGTAGCATGCGGCGCATGTGTGGGACTTTGTCCCTATTTTCACTATTTTGATGGGAAGGTGTTGGCGATGGCGAGATGCTCTCGAGATACAGGGAGATGTGTTGAGATTTGTCCCCTGATTGATCGTGGCGACATTGCACTTGACAAGATGACCTCAGACGTAATGAACACTCCGGAGATAGGGCCATATAAAAAAATCATAATGGCCTGCTCTCTCGATAAAGAAATAAACGAGAAGGCACAGTACGGTGGGGTTGTATCCTCCCTCATAACGTATGCATTGGGAAAGGACATCATCCGGTCGGCCATTTTGACGGATGCAGGAGATGGCTATGCACCGGCCGGAACTGTTGCAAGAAGCAGATCCGATGTAATTGGCTGTGCAGGTTCCAGATATACGGCATCGGCTGGGCTCGAAGCGCTAAACATGGCAATAAAAACAGGGGAACAAAAGCTGGGGATAGTGGGCCTCCCTTGCCAGATGGAAGCCCTGACACGGATGAGGCATATGGGCTCGGACGGTGAGAATCGGGCCAACAGCATTGTCTTAAAGATAGGTCTCTTTTGCACCTGGGCGCTTGATTATCGATCGCTTTTTGCAGATCTGAGAAACCGAGGGTTAAGGGAACCGATCCTTAAGTGCGATATCCCCCCTCCACCTGCCGGTGTATTTCAGATATGTACCAGAGACGGATGGAGAGAGTTCCCCCTTAACGACATTCGCCCCTTCATAAAGAAAGGGTGTTCCCTCTGTCAGGATATGACGGCCGAATGGTCGGATATATCCGTGGGGGCGATAGAGGGTATTGACGAATGGAACACTGTCGTGTTGAGAACCGACCTGGGGCTCCGGCTAATGGAACAGGCCACTGAAGATGGTGTTGTGAAGGTTGACGACTTACCCAAAAAGAATCTCATGCACTTGGCAGAGGCGTCCTTCAACAAGAAAGAGAGAGGGCGGCTGACCCGGGGTGAGATAAGGTAAGGGACGGGGACGAAATAACTTCCCCATTTGTGCATCTCATCTTCAGGTCATCTTTGCCCGATCTTCAAACACAAAATCCTCAAAATAGTTCGACTATTCCTGCGGTTTTGCGTTTTCAGATCGAACAAATCTAACCTAAATCTGAGCGCCAACTTGAGGAAGTTACTTCGTCCCCGTCCCTAATCGATCATAGGGTGCGCATATTGCAGGGCACTCGCACCCTGCAATTACAAAAAGGCCTATACTGCGACAATCGGACACTGTGATCGGTTTCGAGATAAGGTGGAAAGACGTATGAAAGGGATAAGTCAAAGATCGGGAGACATCCATCTGCTTCTCCAAGGCAATGAGGCTATTGCGAGGGGAGCCCTGGAAGCGGGAGTGGTCTTCTGCGCAGGGTACCCTGGCAACCCTTCATCAGAGATCATTGAGACCCTGGCCGAGGCTGCAAGAGATTTGCCCATCTATGTGGAGTGGTCCGTCAATGAAAAAGTGGCGGTGGAGGCTGCCACTGCCGCTTCCTTTACGGGCTGTCGGGCAATAGTTGTTATGAAACAGAATGGAATTAACGTTGCCTTGGATTTTTTAACCAACTTGACTCTTTCGGGTACCAGGGCTGGATTGGTTCTGGTCACCTGTGACGATCCATCGGGGATTTCCAGCACAAACGAGGAAGACGCTCGCATCTTTGCACGGATTATCGATGCTCCTTTGCTCGAACCCACAACTCCCCAAGAGGCCCTGGTCATGACTACCTGGGCATTCGAACTTTCCGAGAAGATAGAAAATATCGTTATGATCAGAAGTGTATCGCGTCTCTCACATACACGGACAAGAGTCCTCATAAACGAACTTCCATCGTTCGATCCCCGTCCCCACTTTGACACGGGCTTATCTTTCCACACATTTCCTGTCGTGGCAAAGCATAAAATGAGGCATGAAAAACTGGACCTTGCAAGGGTTCTATTTGAAAAGTCATCCTTCAATCATTACGAGGGAGCTGTCAGGCCGGAGCTTTTGATCGTTTCATCAGGGTGTGCCTGGACTTACGTGACCGAGGCGGTGGACATCCTGGAACTGTCGGACAGGGTCGGGACACTTAAGTTGGGGACCACCTGGCCCCTTCCCAAAGGGTTCCTGAAAAAGCATCTTGCTAAATGCGATCGAGTACTCTTTGTCGAAGATGTGGACCCGTTCCTGGAAGACAATGTGAAGTCTTTTGGCGCTGATATCTGCATGGAGATAGGTCCCAAGGAATATATGGGAAAGGCGTCCGGTCATACGCCTTCATGTGGAGAGCAGACCCCGGCTTCTATCCTGAGGGTCCTCGGAAGATTATTCAGCGTCGACTGGCAAGACCACGCCTTCATGGACAAAGTGAGTCCCATTGTCAAAGATATCGCACCTCCCCGAGAATTCGGATTATGCCCCGGCTGCCCCCATAGAGGCTCTTATTATGCCATCAAAACGGCCCTGGCCTGGGATGATCGCGACGGTTTTGTGTCGGGAGACATCGGTTGCTATACTATGGGTATCTGGCCGACAGGTTTCAACCAGGTCAAGTCTGTTCACGCCATGGGCTCCGGTCTGGGGCTTGCTTCAGGGTATGGAAAACTGGATCGCTTCGGGTTCCATCAACCCGTGGTCACTGTGTGCGGTGATTCCACATTTTTCCACGCCGCAATCCCGGCGCTTATTAACGCCAAGTTCAACGGGGCCGACGTTCTGCTTCTTATTCTGGATAACAGCGCCACAGCCATGACAGGATTCCAGCCGCATCCCGGAACAGGCAAGACTGCCATGGGCACGAAGACCGACCCTGTGGATATGGAGGCCCTCTGCCGGTCTCTTAAGGTGGATGTGGAAGTGGCGGACCCCTATGACATGCTAAGTACAGCAAAAATTATCTATAGAAATATGCAGCAAAAAGGGCCGAGAGTCCTCATCCTGCGTCGAAAATGCGCACTGGTGGAGGGTAGGGAAAGGGGTTTCCCCTATAAGATGCGCGTCGACCAGGACCTGTGTCTCGGAGAGGAATGTGGATGTGATCGCTATTGTCTCCGTATCTTTCGGTGTCCCGGGCTTGTATGGGACAAGCACGCGCAAAAGGCGAAGATCGATGGGGTCATCTGTGTAGGGTGCGGGATCTGTTCGGACATCTGTCCCCAGAGAGCGATACTCCGGGAAGAAAGAGAGTAACAAGTCACAGTAGACAGAAAAAGCCGGATCCCTGAACCTTGTGAACCATTACGAAAAGGAAGTATATATATGGCCCTGAATCTGATCATAACCGGTGTTGGCGGTCAGGGAAATGTTTTGGCCTCTCAGGTCGTGGGAAAGGCAGCGGTCAAGAGAGGATTGAGAGTCACGATTGGCGAAACATTTGGTCTTTCCCAGCGGGGAGGGCCGGTCATGAGTCATATTCGTCTTTCACGCAAAAGAGATTATGGCCCTCTGATCCCTCCCAATAAGGCCCATATCATCATCGGCCTGGAACCATTGGAGACTATCAGGGTACTCCCGGAGTATGGTAATAGTGAGACGACTTTTGTGGTGAATTCCTGGCCCGTTTACCCGTTGAATGTGATTGCGGACGAGGTGGAATATCCGGACACTGAACGAATCCGGTCTATATTGGAAGACGCCGGCGGTAAATTATACTGGCTGGATGCCACGCGACTGGCCATAGACTTGGGCGCGCCCATACTCCTCAACATGATCATGTTGGGGACGCTCTGTGCCCTCCCTGATTTTCCGCTTCAAATGTATGATTTTAAGGATGTATTGGTGGATATGTTTCCGGAATCAAGACTTGAGTTGAATTACAAGGCGCTGGAGATAGGTAATGAATTTATCACAGAAAACGAAAATTGACCTCCACATTCATTCTAAAGACTGCTCAGATGGTAAGAAGCGGTTACCGGAGATCTTTGAGGAAGCGAGCAGGAGGGGTATCGGGTTGATCTCCATCACCGATCATGACTCATTGGATTGCCAGGAATCCGCTCAAGCTTTGGCTCGATATTGGGGTATTGAATACCTCAACGGACTTGAATTGAACGTGTCCTTTTCCCACCCAAGATACCGAAACGGAAAGCCGATTCCCCTTGATTTTCTTGCTTATCAGTATGACATTCACTACCAGCCACTTGTCCAAAAATTGCAGAAACTGAGGGAATATAGAAGAGTCAGAGCGCAGCGTATAATGGAAAAGATCAATGAAGCGCTGACCAGCGACAAGAAAAAACCATTTGGAGAAGATGATCTGGAAGCGATCGAGGCATCTGTGGACGGCTCCTTTGGTCGTCCCCATATCGCAAATTATATGGTTAAAAAAGGAATTGTCGGAAACAAACAGGCGGCCTTTGACCGATATCTGGTGAGGTGTGATGTCCCCAAGATGCCCCTCCCACTTGCCGAGGCCTCTGCGCTGGTAAAGGGAGCCGGCGGGAAGATTGTGCTTGCCCATCCAAATGACCCCAGGGGCACGTCGCTTGTCTCCTTTACCAAGTCTCTCCTTGAGCAGCAAGAGATCATAAGGGAGACAATGCTTCCGTATATAGACGGAATCGAATGTTGGCGCTCAGTGCGTGACCAGACAACAGTTGAGTCATACCTGGCCTTTGCTAAAAAGGAGCGGTTGGTAGTGACCGGGGGGTCTGATTGCCATCAGCAACCCATCCTTATGGGCAGCGCTGATGTGCCTCTCTATGTTGCCGGTCAATTTGGCATCAAGGTCAAGTGAGAGGAGTGTAAGGGACGTGGCCGAAATAACTTCCCCATTTGTACATCTCATCTTCAGGCCATCTTTGCCCGATCTTCAAACACAAAATCCTCGAAATAGGCAAAACTATTCCTGTGGTTTTGTATT
>DAOWME010000063.1 GCA_030643245.1 Deltaproteobacteria bacterium | reverse complement strand
TAGACGCACCCGGAATATTGCATCACATAATGATCCGGGGGATAGAGCGTCAAGACATATTTCGAAACAATAAGGACTGGGATGACTTTTTAGAATGGTTGTCCATAATTTTACCGGAAACCAAAACTTCGTGCTATGCCTGGCTTTTAATGTCCAACCATGCCCATTTTCTCTTCAGAAGCGGCAAAACCGGAATCTCGACAATAATAAGAAGGCTGCTTACTGGATATGCCGTTAGCTTTAACCATAGATACAGCCGTCACGGTCAGCTATTTCAGAATCGCTACAAATCAATTATCTGTCAGGAAGATGCTTAGGGACGTGGCCGAAATAACTTCCCCATTTGTACATCTCATCTTCAGGCCATCTTTGCCCGATCTTCAAGAGTTGGTTCACTATATTCATTTAAATCCTCTAAGAGCGAACGTATATCCAAAAAGAGACAAATAAAGTTAATTAAATAACTTTCTTAGTTTCTTATGGACGTACCTCTTTCCTCTTCTTTCCCCCTTCTCCTGACACCTGACACTGAAAAGCCATGTAACGTGTGATTCTAACCACCCCATAAACTTGTCTCCTGGCACTCGCATCCTTGAAAAGCTTAAACCGAGAAATGAAAGATGCTCCAACTTCTCAAAAACCAGTGGGACATAACCAGGCTTTCCGGGAACTAGCATTTATCCGCATAAGGAGGACGTCACCATGCTCGATCATCTATTTAAGCCCAGGTCAGTTGCGGTGATTGGCGCTTCCAAAGATGTCACCAAGTTGGGCTCCGTGGTTCTCAAAAATGTTATTGAGGGAGGGTATAAGGGCAGTATCTATCCAATTAACCCCAAGACAGACAAGATTATGGGATTTAAAGCTTTTCCCTCAATATTGGGTTTGGGAGAGATCGATCTCGCTGTAATCGCTACACCAGCAAAAAATGTTTTAGAGACTTTGGAGGAATGCGTCCAGGGTAACGTTAGAACGGCGTTTATCTTTTCGTCCGGATTTGGGGAATTGAACGAAGCAGGGAAGAAGAGAGAAAAAGAGCTGGCGTTTGCGGCAAGAAGAGGGGGGTTACGTTTTGTGGGTCCTAATTCTGTTGGAATATTCTGTTCTTCGTCTCATTTACACGCCATGATGCCGGAAATGGCAATAAGGCCGGGGAAAATATCTCTTGTTTCCCAGAGTGGAAATATAGGATCACAGACGCTCTATAGAGGAAACGAGTTGGGTATGGGATTTAACATATTCGTCAGTAGCGGCAATGAAGCAGATTTGCATATTGAAGATTACATTGAATATCTCAGATGGGACCGGAATACAAAAATCATTTTATCATACATCGAAGGGC
Organism: Deltaproteobacteria bacterium; assembly: GCA_030643245.1. Lineage (GTDB taxonomy): Bacteria > Desulfobacterota > UBA8473 > UBA8473 > UBA8473 > JAUXHQ01. The sequence goes on along the minus strand of DAOWME010000063.1, from coordinate 11,562 downwards.
TTGTTGATGCAAGGAAGTTCTTAGAAACTGCAAAGAGAACTACCCTTGAGAAACCTATGATCCTTTTTAAGGGAGGCGAGACAGAAACAGGCGCGGACGTGGTTCAATCACATACCGGGGCGCTTGCAGGTTCGACGCAAATTTACAGTGCTGCGCTTAGGCAATCCGGGATCATTAAGGCGGAAACAATTGAGGACTTGCATGACTTCGCCCTTGCCTTCAACTGCGATCTCTATCCCAAAAGCAGGCGGATAGCAGTCTTGAGTCGCGGAGGAGGGTGGGGAGTGATTGCGGCGGACGCCAGCGAAAGAGCGGGGTTAGAACTACCAAAGCTCCCCGCCGAAATAGCTTCGCAACTGGACAGATTACTCCCTCCATACTGGAACAAGAAAAATCCCATAGACACGGTGATGGCATCCGGCTTCACTCGTATGGAAAAAATCTTGGATATACTGGGGAGATGGAAGGAGGTAGACGGGTTAATAATTCTGGGTGGGTTTGGGGCTTATTTCGCCAGGATTTGGGATGAAAAGGAAGTTGCAAAGGTATCTCAGAAAATGATAGAGTTGTCCCGCAGCAAAGTCATCTTTGCGGTGTCTTTTGCGTTAAATGAGGATTCCGAGGCGGTTCAACTGCTCCGTGAGAACAATGTTCCCCTATACCACGATGTAAAAAGGGCTATTGACGCATATTCAAAATTAGTAGAATATCAGCAATATCTGGAGATGTGATATGACAGAGAAGAGAGAGATTTATGTTAAGCTGGCTGAAAAATTGCATTATCCCCCCTCGGAATATCTCCTTCGAATATTGGAGAAGATGGTAACAGAGGAGGAGGGTATTTTGCTGCTTGAACTGCCAGGGGAACCCCGTGATTTAGCGAAAAAAGTAAACTTTGATGAAGAGGAAGTGAAGAAGAAGCTTCGCGAATTTCTCGAGAGAGGGGTGGTGGTGTCTACAAAGAGGGGGCCGCAATTGGCTCGTGAGGTAACTCAGCTCCACGATGCTTCCTTAGCCAGCTCCGATAAGTACATTGATCAAGAGCTACTCAACCTGTGGAAGGAATTTTATGAGAGGGAGTGGTGCCAGGCACTGGCTGAGCAGTGGAAGACCTTAAAACATCCTATGTGTGCAGTTATACCGGCCTGGGAATCGGTTCAAGAGATATCTCAAGTCCCATCCTCAGATATGCTCCCCGAGGAAAACATGAAGGAGATAATACAAGGCGCTGAATGTATAGCAGTAGTCCCCTGTTCCTGCCGTAGATCGCTGCAAAGATGTGATGCTCCCCTAGATGTCTGCATGCAGTTTAACAAGTGGGCCGAATATGCCGTTGATAGGGGAGCGGGTAGGATGGTTTCAGTTGAAGAGGCACTGGCAATCAATGATTCGGTTGAAGAGAGAGGGCTGGTTCATGTGCAGCCTCGTGTTACACCAGACCTTGCGGTGATATGTAACTGTTGTCCTGATTGTTGTGCTCTTCTTGACCCTTGCCTTAAATACGGTGGCATGGACAAGGCGTTGGAAAAAAGTCGTTATCGAGCCAGCATCGATCAATATTTTTGCACCGATTGCGGTGACTGCGTGGAGAAATGTCCCTTTGGGGCCATAGAGATGAGAGCTGCTTCGACCGGGGACGAACCAAAACCGGTTATTGAACTGGAAAAATGCTTCGGCTGTGGGGTATGTGTGGTTGGGTGCCCCTCTGAGGCACTAACAATGAGGTTAGGGTCTGTCATGGAATAAGTGTTTTGCATATGGGCGCTCAGGTTTAGGTCGGATTTGTACGATCCTAAAATGCAAAACCGGAGGAAAAGTTGAACCTATTTCGAGGATTTTGTGTTTGAGGATCGTGCAAAGATGGCTTGAAGATGAGATGCACAGATGTGATAAATATTCCATGACAGACCCCTAGTATAGACTCGTTTATGGGGGGGGGCTGTCACCCTCTTGCTCCGAATATTGCTGTCCCCACCCTGACTATGGTTGCGCCCTCCTCAATAGCTACCTCAAAGTCATTGGACATCCCCATGGATAGCTCTTTCATGGAGACATTTGCAAACCTTTGACGCTCAATTTCCTCTCTCAATTCTCTCAGTAGCTTGAAGTAAGGACGGGCGTCCTGGGGATCTGTGCAATAAGGAGGCATGGTCATAAGGCCTTCTACCTCTATGTTTGTAAAACCGGCAATTTCCGAGACAAGGGAAATGACCTTCTCTCTTTCTATCCCGGATTTTGTGGCCTCTCCGGAGATATTCACCTCAATCAAGACCCTTATCCTCTTGTTCTGTCGCTTCGCTCGCTTGTTGATCTCTTCTGCCAGACCTATCCTATCCACTGATTGAATCATATCGAACAGATTGATAGCGTCTTTTACCTTATTTGTCTGCAGCCTACCAATCATATGCCACTCCACTGAACGGCCAATCTCCCCAATCTTTTTCTTTGCCTCCTGCACATAATTCTCGCCCAGAAGTGTCGCTCCGGCCGACACAGCATCCTTGATCTTTTCAACCCCTATTTTTTTCGAAACAGCTACCAGTTTTATCTCAGAGGAGTCTCTGCCGGCTTTAAGGGCAGCTCTCTCAATCCTTTCTTTTACCAATAGCAGGTTATCGCTGACCTTCGGCATCTTTTCGGCCACGTCCCTTATCTTGCACCATCATTAAAGAGCGTTATTGCTCCCAACCGTTGTAGGACCTCTACCAATTCGCATACGGGGAGACCCACCACATTTGTATACGAACCTTTTATCTCTTTGACCATGAAAGAACCCATCCCCTGAATTGCATAGCCACCGGCTTTGTCAAACGGCTCTTCGGTTTTGGTATAACCCGTTATTTCCTCTTCGCTCAGTTCCTTGAATCTCACCCTTGTTTCCACGTAGTCTTTTATACACGCTTTCGTATCGGTTTCGAAGATACAGAAACCGGTTATTACCTTGTGCTCTTTGCCGCTGAGCTTCTGGAGCATCTCACAGGCATCTTCTTTGGTAGGTTTGCCCAGAACCTCACCGTCGAGCACAACGATAGTATCAGCTCCGATTATCCAGGAACACTTCAAATTATTCGCAACATCTATGGCCTTCTCCTCGGCAAGGCGCAGCACATATTCCACAGGTTGCTCCCCGTCTCTGGAACTCTCCTCTATCTTGCTCGGTATGACTTCAAACCGGAGTCCAATCTGCCTGAGTAATTCCTTCCGTCTTGGCGAAGATGATGCCAGGACTATCTTGTTCCCTGTCAGTTCGGAAGTTTTTGGAATCATAGGTCTCTTCTGACGATAATTGTCTTGTTTCCTGAAGTCCATTGGTCGAACTTGTGCCTTAACCAGCGCTTGAAGTAGAATCTTGTCTTCGGTATCAAGATGATTATGCCCGCAATATCTGTGAGAAATCCTGGCGTAAGCAAGATGATTCCGGCAACAAAGATAAGCATAGCGTCGAGCATCTCCTCTGCAGGTAGTCCGCCCTGGTTCAAGACGGCCCTTACCTTTGTCATAGTCTTGATGCCCTCAAGCTTTGCAAGATAAGCGCCCCAGAATCCCGTAGCGAGAACTATAAAGATCGTAGTGAAAGCCCCCAGGTGACTTCCTATCTTTATCAGGAGATATAGTTCCAGAAATGGGATTAAGGTAAAGGCTAGAAAAAGCTTCAATAACATGGTCCCTCATACCTCCAAGGGCTCTCTTTGTTTGATAACGGATAAGGCCCCCAACTCCCTTGACCTGTTGGTGGCAGCCTCAACAGCATCAATTATAACGCCCCTGATATTTCCTGCCTCCATAACGTGCAGACCCGTAATAGTCGTACCTCCAGGGGAAGTGACCCTGTCCTTCAGTATGGCGGGGTGTTCTCCGGTCTCAAGGAGCATCTTTGCGGATCCAAAGACCGTTTGCACTGCCATGGTTCGGGCGGTATCCCTATCCAAACCAACCTTTACCCCGCCATCAATAAGGGCATCGATCATTAAGAAAACATAGGCCGGGCCGCTCCCGCTGAGCCCTGTTGCTGCATCCATGTGTTTCTCTTCGACCATTACGGTCTGGCCAACAGCGTCAAATATCTTTCCGGCAACATTCAGGTCCTTTTTTGTAGCGTTTGATCCCGGTGAAATGGCAGTTACCCCTTCACCAATCAGCGCCGGCGTATTTGGCATAACCCTGACCGCCCGGCTACCGGTACTGAGCCTGCTCTCTATATCCTCCAACGTCACGCCTGCGGCAATCGATACTATAAGCTTAGACTTGTCAACAGCCGCGGCTATCTCTTTCAATACAGGTCCTACACTCTGGGGCTTCACTGCCAATACCACTATGTCCGACCGAGATGTGAGATCAATATTGTCAGGAGTGGTAGCAATACCGTGAGAATCACTTAGTAACCTTCTCCTATCCTCCAATATGTCCGATGATACCACATTTTCCGGCAAAATCACCCCTGCCTGAATAACCCCTTTGATAATGGCCGCCGCCATATTCCCCGACCCAATGAATCCGATTTTCTTATCAGCAAACATCTACTGTCCCTTAGGGGCGAGGCCGGAATAACTTCCTCAAGTTGGCGCTCAGATTTAGGTCAGATTTGTTCGATCTGAAAATACAAAACCACAGGAATAGTTTTGCCTATTTCGAGGATTTTGTATTTGAAGATCGGTCAAAGATGGCCTGAAGATGAGATGTACAAATGGGGAAGTTATTTCGGCCTCGCCCCTTATTCAGCAATTGGTTTTCCAAATAGAGCATACCTTATTCATCATCATAAGTAAACTCCCATTTACAACTGACATCCTCTGGAGATTTTCTGGGAGGACCGTCCAGAAACTTCACTTTTACCCTGGGGTCTATACTCGTAGCGTACTTCTGAAAAACAGTTGTGCCGACAGGTTCACAGACAAACTCCGTTCTCCCCGCCTTCTCCATTGCCTCAAGGGAAGGACACTTGTATAAGGAAATCACTCCTCTGTGCTCTGATATCATGTCTATCACGTGTTCCATACACGGAACAAAGGCAGAATGTTTTAGTGTCTCAATGATACCGGGGATACCTTCCTCTTTTATCCCCAGAGTCTTTCTAAGCAACCTTGCTTCATAAGGGAAGTACCCCTCCCACGCCTTTGTGTCGATTTCAACCGCATCTTTGTACCCGTGTTTCTCTTCTACAGCCAGAAACCAGAAACCGTCGAGCGCGAGAAAAAGCCTCGAATATGCCTTTACCAAATCTATGAGTTCCTCTTTGGAGAGCTTTGTGAGATCCACTTCGTTCATGATATTAACCTCCTCGTATATAACCTTTGCAATCAGTTGAAATGCCTATATGTAACCTATTGGATTATTTGTACTTTGTGCCATCTTCCTCTTGTGGAAAACCCTCAGAATAAGTTAAAAACAGTCACCAACCTGGAATCCATATAGAGCCTTTGTCCTCGTCCCTTATGTGTGCGCAAATTTATCGTTGAATTCCATGAACCGTTCCCTGAGACGTTCAATAGGCACTTCGCAATAACTTTCCGTGGCCTCTGTAAAGTGGATCTTGTCCTCGTATCCACGGAGTTTGCCTGCTGCCGCCAAAGAGTCGTAGAGTGTGGACCCTGGCAACGGAGTAAAGATGCTTATTGACGCAGCGTCCAACTCCAATTCCTCTGCAAGACATATAGTCATATCAATATCCGCCTCGGTTTCTCCGGGAACCCCGATCATAAAAAAACCAGCAACACGGACATAGCGCTTTGCCATCTGAACCGCCTCCCTGATCTCTTCAGGGGATATCCCCTTACGGAGGACCGCCAAGGTTCGCGGCGAGCCCGATTCAATTCCCAGATCAATCTGGGTAAGGCCTGCCTCGGCCATCAGGCCGAGCTGATCTTCGCTCACTAGGTCTACCCTGGTGTTGATCTGGAATTTCCCATCCACATGGCTCATCTTGCGATATTCGCAGAATCGGCGAACCCATTTTCCATGGAGATTGAATATCGAATCTTTGAACCAGATACCCTCCAGGTTGAGGAGGGTCAGCAGCTCGTCCATCTCCCGGCTCACTCGTTCCGGACTTTTGCCACGCCAACGTTTGCCCATGGTCTGATGAACCGCGCAGAAAGAGCAGGGATAAGGGCATCCCCTGGATACCAGCATGCTGATGCCGCGAATCCCGCGCAATTCCTGTGTGTACTGCACATAAGCCTCCGCAGGAAAGCTTGTATAGTCAGGCATGGGAAGTACATTCAGATCCGGAACCAACGCAGCCTTACCGGACAGGTGAATCCCTTGACCCGGTAACCGGAAACATAGTCCCGGCATATCGAGTAGATGCCCGTCCAGGTCCGATGACATGAGTGCGGTCATGACATCCTCCCCTTCCCCCCGCACGACAAAATCAATTGCAGACGCAGACAAGGCGATCTCGGGTCTTACGGTGGGGTCTACGCCACCCAGTACAACAGGGACCTCAGGCAACACGGATTTAGAAAGCGCTGCGATCTCCAGAGCACGCCGCAACGTGGGCGTCATGGCAGTAATACCAATCAGTCGGGGCGCAGACCCACAGAGTTGTTCCCCCAGGTATCGGTCGTCCAGTCCTTCCGCAGGCATATCAACAAGCTCGCAGGAATAGCCTTTGGGCGCCAGATAAGCAACCAGGGCTGCGAGACCCAGAGGGGGCTCAAAAGGATGGAAGTACATATTCCCTCCCCGGATAAACCCGGCATATCGCATGAGCCGGCGCTCACTTTCTCCAGGGGGAAAGTATGATGGGTTTATCAAGACCAGATCTGCCATGGGACCGTCTTCATTTCCGGGCAATAAATACCCAGAAATTGTTCTGATGCTCTGGGCGGGAGGCCGTATAGCGGGTGTGCTTGAGCGGTCGCTCCGTTATCGTTTCAATGTGAAAATCCTTAAAGATCTCCCTAACCTCATCCTCAGTAAAAAAATGATAGCAAACATCAAAGAAATCTATCCCGTCATCAAGCCGAAAGGTACCCGGTTCGATTTCTTCTCCCATCTCCTTTCCAACAAAGTAGAGCGTATTCGTGATGGAGCGGCAGGAGCAGACGAGCACACCCCCTGGTCTTAAAATTCGCTTAATCTCAGCAGTTGTATGTATGATTCTCTTTCGACTTTGGAGGTAAATTGACCTCCATGCCACAACCATGTGAAAGCTTCCTCCCTGGAAAGGGAGGTGCATCATGTCCGCCAGTACAAGGCCGGCATTCGGTCGCAGTGTTGACTGGCTAAGGCGAAAAAGGGACCGGTCAACGCCGTAGACCTCCTTTCCCAATGCGTGTATGGGACGCAGATGGCGCCCGGGGCCGCAGCCTAGGTCCATGACCCGGCCTCCAGGTGGCGTCAGACGGCTCACCGTATCTTGTACCCACTGATTAGACTCCATCAAGTCATAGCTGGTGTGTCCGCATGAGGCTTCGGCGGTACATCGCGGGAACTCACGCTCCACTCTGCGCCTCCATCAGAACACTGCAGCAGTTGCAACGTACACAGCCCCCATGCGATGCGCAAGGATCGAGGCCGCTGGTCTTCAGGACATTACCCAAAGCCTCAAAAACCGGAAATACTAACTCGTGATCCGTGGGCTTTTCGTCTGCCATATCGCTTCCAGTGAGGGGCCGGAAAACCGTTACGAATGGGATCGCACCCGTTTCAGTCACACGGCTCAGGCCCGCAATGGTACTCTCGGGAGCTTCCAGACCCGCAATCAACCACGAGGAAACCTGATTGGGGCCAAAGAGATCAACGGCGTATCTCAATACCTCGAAGTAATGTTCACGGTCATAAAGCGCCTTGGCAGGCATGATTTTCCGTCGGCGTTCTAGGTCGTAAATCTCAAGGTTGAGACTGATGGTTGTCAGTCCCGCAGCTCGCAAATCGTCAATAAGATGCTTGTTTTGAGGCGGGCAGATTTGGGCGTAGATAGGAATCTGCGACACGGACCGTATCGCCCGGGCTGCGTCGATAAATATAGATACCCCCTTCTTTTCATCCACCAGGGCTCCGGAGTTAAGGTTAACCTCCTCGTATGACATGCCGAGTGCCTCCAGTTCCTCCATCACCCGGATTATATGTTCCGGGTCCTTATAACGCAGCCGGCTGATATCGCTTCCCAGTGAACAAAACCTGCAACCCTTTCCCTGCTTTTTGAAGGCACAAAAATTCGTAAGAGAAGAAGCAAGTATCCTGTCATAGTGGACCTGGAAGACCTCCTCGAAATAAGTGCCGTCTTGTAGTCTTTGTCTGTACCATGAGGGACGGTCCACAACCGCAGCAGCCACAAGGGGGCGGTCTCCTCGATAGATCATCCCTTCAGACTCAATGAAGTGAAAAGGACTGCGAGAGACAAAGGCTTCATGCACGGCCACATTAACCCGGACACTGAAACCTGAATCATCGTAGAGGTTGAAGCATACCCCTTCGGAAAGCGAGGCCCGTTTGTAACGATACCCAGGGAAGCGTCCCAGAGTGCTGGGACTCAACCGTACACCATAACATAGCAGTTCGATCTTAATCCTGGTAAGTTCGTTAAGCATCCGGCATCCTGTCATCCGTGAAGGTCAGAAAACTTTCGTCAGAGTTCCTGACATACATAACCCTCCTATAGAGGGACCCTGCGCGATGATAAATGCATTATAGTCCACCCCCAACCGCTTGTCAATGAGTCCCTCTATTCTCAAATCCACCGCCTATGTCAGGCTGAATCTAAGTTCTCTCCTCAGCCGAATGGACGTGACCAGAGGTTTAGCGTATTTCTGGTCTCTTGACATAAAAACGGTATACGTGTATTATACGTGTAATTTTTGGCATCCTTCATACATCAGTTTACACTTTTGAAATTATGGCTGCTTCATCTGTGCCGAGACCGTTTTTTTATTAGAAAGTGTAAACTATTTTATAGCTTTTATGAAGGATGCCTAATTTCGACCCTTCCGTCAGTGGTGAAATCCGCAAGCAGCTACCGGCGGTAATCGTAAGTAATGATGTAGCCAATCAGTTCCTTAATAGAGTTCAAGTCGTGCCCCTGACGAGCAGTGTTAGTAAATTCTACCCAAGCGAAGCATATGTAACGTCTCGTGGGAAAAAGGCCAAGGCTATGGCCGATCAGCTTACTACAGTGAGCAAGAAGCGACTAATCAATCCAGCAGGATCAATTTCTTCCACTGAGATGGAGGGTATAGGAAAGGCTATCTCGCCCCTAAGGCAGAACAAAGGCATGAAGATGGACGGGCTATATCTTGCGGATTCGATATAAGTTGTTCTGCTTCCCCAGTTGTGCCTTTCACACTTCCCGTGGGTTCCAGCAGCCCGCCACCTATGCCCAATCGTTATGCAACTTCAATAGAGAACAAGGAGAAACCGCGTGAAACAAGCACAGGATATCATGACCACACCGGTTATCACTGTAACCCTTGATACAGACATCAAGGATCTGGCAACCTTGTTAACGTCTGAAAGGATCAGCGGTGCCCCGGTGGTTGATGACGACGGAAAATTGTTGGGAATCGTGACGGAAAGTGATCTCGTATTTACTAAAAAGCCACTGCATATCCCGACTTTTTTCATCATCCTTGATTCGTTGCTCTATTTTGAAAATCCTTTCAAAATGGATAATGAGTTGAAAAAGCTGACCGCCAGTCAGGTGGAAGAAATTTATACCAAGGATTGCCTGACGGTAACTGGCGACACCGCAGTTGATGAAATTGCTGGTCTGATGGTTTCCGAGAAAAAAAATCTCCTGCCGGTCATTGATCAAGAACGCCGAGTGGTGGGCATTATCAGCCGCACCAATATGTTGTCCTTGATTACCTGAACATACACATTCACCTTCTGACCCTTTATTTCCAAATATTTTTTTCTCAGGCTCTGTTTTTTTCTACCGATACAGGGAGAGATAAAAGGGGGACAGAACTATTTTTTGACATGAAAGGCATTGCATGGTAATGCTTTGTCATGCCCAGACGCGCTCGATTAGTCCTTCCAAGTTGTCCGCACCATATCATTCAACGAGGCCATAACCGGTATAAGTGGTCTTTGCCAGTGAAGACTATTACCAGTATTACCTTGACAACCTCCAGGAATGGAAAACAGAGTTTGGCTGCAAGGTGTACCTCATACTGCCTGATGATGACCAACCATGTGCATCTCGTTATTGATCCAGGCGATGATCCTAAAAATCTTGGGCTACTCATGAAGCGTGTTACTGGCCGCCAAACCCGCTTTGTCAATAAAATCGAAAAACGGAGCGGTTCTCTATGGGAAGGCTGCTATAAATATTAAGGTTGTATTTGAGGAGGCTTACAAATGGAGGAGAAACAAAAAATTATATTGGCGGCTGATGCTCTGCTTCCGCCTGAGATGGCCGCAAAAGCGGAAAGTGTCGGTACTACAAAGGCGAAGATGGGGTGGCGAAATATATTTCTCCTTGCCGTCCTTGCCGGTGCCTTTATCGCTCTGGGGGCTATCTTTGCCACGACAATCACCACTGGGGCCGGCGATCGACTCACTTTTGGTGTGGCCAAGCTATTAGGGGGACTGGTGTTCAGTCTGGGGCTTGTCCTGGTCATCGTGGCCGGAGCTGAATTGTTCACCGGTAACAATCTAATTATAATGGCTTGGGCCAATCACCACGTTTCCACCCGGCAATTGTTGCGTAACTGGAGCATCGTTTATGTTGGTAATTTTATGGGCTCCATTGCCACTGTCGTAATAATGTTTTTATGTAAACAATACATGTTTGCAAACGGATCAGTTGGGTTGAACGCTTTGAATATCGCAAATGCTAAGTGCAACATAGGATTTGTACAAGCCATTGCACTTGGTATTATGTGTAATGCATTGGTGTGTTTGGCAGTTTGGCTTTGCTTTAGTGCACGCACCACAACAGATAGAATTTTATCCATTACTCTCCCAATTACAGCATTTGTTGCCTGTGGGTTTGAGCACTGCGTTGCCAACATGTACTTTATCCCATTTGGATTATTTGTGAAGAGTTCGGCACCGATAAATTTTTGGGAAAACATTGGCAAAACTGCATCTGATTATGCTAACCTTACTTTGGAAAATTTCCTCGTCACAAATTTACTGCCCGTGACAATTGGAAATATTATTGGTGGATCGATTTTGGTGGGCATCATATACTGGTTTATCTACATTCGCAAACCGAGAGTATCGCCATTCGAATAATCTCGAATTGTTGAGGCACATCAAAAGTATGTCGGATATAAGTCAAGGGCAGATCTGCTCCCTCTCATTACCCGCTATACACTCTCTCCCAGATATGCAAAAATGACAGTTTATCGACCTCCATGCCTGCACTTCGCAATCGTTCACAATCTCTTTCCAGGCGTTTGTTTGCTACCTCTTCGTAATGACAACCGAAAATTGACCCCCCCTTGGTTAAACATTCCACCACAGGGGGCAGTGAAATGGAATGGAGCATAGCGGAACGGAGTTTCACTGCCCCCGCACCGATTGCCTGTGCCCCCTCCCTCTCTTTGCCCTCACCATTAGTTACCTGGCCGAAATAACTTTCTCAAGTTGGCGCTCAGATTTAGGTCAGAT
>DAOWME010000233.1 GCA_030643245.1 Deltaproteobacteria bacterium | reverse complement strand
TCCACCTTGTGATTCTAAAAGAGGGAAAGGTTGAAATTAAAGGAAAGGGCAAGCTAAACGGTCCTCTGGACCTTCATTTGGAGGGTCATATCCCTATGGAGGTGGCAAGGCCGTTTGTTGAGGACCTTGCCGATATCTCTGGAGATATTCTTCTTTCCGCCGCCATAGGCGGAACCCAGGAACATCCTGATATCGATGCGGAGATAGAGTTGGAAAGTATTGGGATCACCGTCCCTGTTTTACTCCAGAGGCTTCATGACTTAAACGGCAGTATTCGGATTACTCCGCAGACCGTCACCATTGATAAGGTCGAAGGGCGCCTGGATACCGGTCACTTTGACCTGGCAGGCAAGATCGATCTTGATGCGTTCCAGCCTGTCAAGGCGCTTATTGAACTCAACACAAATGCTCTCCCTCTCCAAGTCCCGGATATGCTGGATATGATGGTTACCACTGAAATCAAGGTACATGGAACCCAGGAAAAATCGATGATTGAGGGAGATGTTGTTATCCTGGAAGGAACGTATTACAAGGATGTGAACGTAAGCCTCATCCAGGCGGTTCGACAAAAAAAGCGTGAAGAGGCGCCGCTGCCAAAGAAAATCACTCAGCCATTTCTAAAGAATATGAGTCTAGATATCTCCGTTAAACGCAGGAATCCATTTCTGGTTGACAATAACCTCGCCTTTTTGGACATCAACCCTGATCTTCGTATATCAGGGAACCTGAACAATCCAATCATAAGCGGCCGAGCCACTGTTGAATCCGGAGACATATATTATCAACAAAAGACTTTTGTTGTGAAAAAAGGCTCCATAGACTTCTTAAACCCTTACAAAACAGAACCCACTTTAAATATAAAGAGTGAAGTTAAAATACGCAACTGGATGATCTACTTAGAGATTTCCGGCACACCGGACCAACTCATCGTTATACTCACCTCTGATCCTCCGGAAGAAGAAGGGGACATCATATCTCTCCTCCTGCTCGGCAAAACCACACGTGAGCTGAATGAAGGGAAGGGATGGATTTCTCAGTCCACTGCACAAATACTGGCAGAACTTATTTCATCAACATTCGGGGAGGATATCAAAAAGGCCACAGGGATTGACATCCTGGAGCTGGAGACTCAGGGGGAGGGGGATGAAGAGGCTTCTGATCGGATTAAGGTCACCATAGGCAAGAAGCTTTCAAAAAGAATGACTGTAAAGTACGCCACGGAAACAAAGGATGGAGAGATAAACCAGCGTGCGATTGCGGAGTACAAATTCCTTGAGAATATCTTGATGAGCGGTTTTCAGGACAGTAAGGGTATTTTTGGTGGTGAGTTACAATTCAGGCTTGAGTTTCGTTAGAAATGAGGCTGAAATCGAGTGATGCAATCTAAAGAGATTCTTCATACCTGCTTATGTATGGTATTTTTTTTATCCTTATGTATGGGGTTTTTGGGGCATGCCTCATCAAAAGAAAGGGAGCCTGAGAATATCTCAGTCAGCGACCTGACTATTTCCGGGATTATTATTGAGTTCAGCGACTTTTCAGAAGATAAAACAGAATGGATCAAGATGGCAAGAGACCTGATCTTTCTTAAAGAGGGGGATCGGTTTTCAGCCGCTAAACTTCAAGAGTCTCTTGATATATTGAAACTGTCTGAAAGGTTTCGGGAAATCAATGTAGACTCCATAAAAGAAGAGGGGGAGCGAATCAAGCTTCTCTTCCACTTGACACCTTTCAGGTTAATTAAAAATATAAAGATTAGTGGGGGACACCCCCTTTTTGAGAGGCAAATCCTTAATACAATGAAAGTCTATACTGGCGACGCCTTTATTGAAGAGGAAGTGAAAAAACAGGCATCATTGATTGAAAAGCTTTTTCAAAGGCAAGGGTTTCCCGTTCCAATAGTCAATGTAAAAGCCCGTGAAGATAAAGATGATGGTTTTTTTATCATTCAAGTTAATATAGAAAAGGGCCCTTACTTTACCCTTAAACGGCTTGAAATCACCGGGAATCGGGCATTTTCAAGGACAAAGCTCAAGTTAAAGATGCATTCATGGCGTGTATTGTTGCTCCCCGGGAGTTCAAGACGTTTTATCGAAGAAGACCTTAAAAAGGATATCAGGAATCTGACTGAATACTATTGGAAGAAAAAGTATCCTGACGTCCGAATCGATTTCAAGATAGAAAAAGATTCTCAGGCAAAGAGTGTTTCCGTCTTTATTAACATTGATGAAGGCCCCAGGTACGATATTGAGTTTGTAGGTAATGGCGAGTTCTGGGACAGTACCCTCAAGAAAGACCTGATCCTTTTTAATAAGGGGAATAAAAACGATCTTGGGTTGAAGAAGAGTGTGAGAAAGATTAAAGAACGATACAAGATGGCTGGATACCTGAAGACCCGTGTAAAGATCGAGGAGGAGACAAATACCGGTAAACACGAAACAATTCGGGCCCTCCGTTTTGTAATTAATGAAGGCCCTTGTTCCATTGTCAATTCAATAGAAATTACAGGAAATAGGGCATTCGATTACGAAAAACTTGAAAAACAGATGCTGATCCGATTACCTGGGTTTCTTGAAAAGGGGTCCTTTGTTCCGGAAACCTTTGAACAAGACCTCAATGCCGTCAAATCACTCTATATAAGGGAAGGGTATATGGATACAAAAGTGAGGGAAGAATTAACATGGAGCGAAGATAAGAGTAATGTATCCATTAACCTTGAAATCGAGGAAGGGCCCCAGACCCTTGTCTCTTCAATGAAGATAACCGGTATCACCGTTGTGTCGCAGGAAGAGGCCCATGAAGCTATCCAGATGAAGAAGGGAAAACCGTTTCGTAAGTATATGATCCGAAGTGATGAAAATGCCTTATCCGCCCTGGTCTCTGAAAAAGGTCATCCCCATGTAAAGGTAAAGGGGGATGTCTCCATCAGCCGGGACAGATCCAAAGCTGATGTGGTATACACCGTGGATGAAGGACAATACGTAGTGATGAGGCATGTATATTACAAAGGCAACCTTAGAACCAAAGATAAGATACTCCAAAACGAGCTGGAGATCGAGCCGGGAGCCCCCTTCTCTCTTGTAGATATGGTCAAGGAACAACGAAACATCCGAAACCTGGATATTTTCAATTCCGTCCAGTTCAAGACTGTCGGACTCAAGGAAAAAGAGGAAGAAGTAAATCTCTTTGTTGAGATCGAGGAAAAAAAACCGTATTTCATAGAAGCGGGCGGGGGGTATGAGACTGAAAAGGGACTCTTTGTTAATGCAAGGGCTGGAGACCACAATATATTCGGCGCTAATAAGGACGGCTGGCTGGAAGGGGAGGTGAGTCAGATAGGCTATCGGGGCGAGTTGGGTATAAGAGAACCGCGAATTTTAGGCTCTAGGATTTCAGCGGCCTTTGGCCTTTTTTCAGAGCGAAGGGAAGGGTTTAATCAGGATTTTGGAACTGTAACATATGGTTCGTCCCTGTCATTTACCCGGAAATGGTTTCAACGCCTTACAACAGGATTGAGCTTTCGTTTTGAGGAAAGGGATCAGTTCAGCCGTGGGTTATCTGAAGAAAAAAGGTATTTGTCTGATTATGATCCTGATGAATTCAAACCCAGAACTATTTTTGTCACCTCGCCTGCCATTAGTTACGACACAAGGGATTCCTTTGTCCGCCCAAAAAGGGGAACCCTTTCCTCATTTTCCCTGGATATCTCCAATGGCCTTTCCAGTCCTCTCGATGATTTCCTAAGGTATCGAATTGATTTGAGATTATACGTCTCTCCACTTAGCCAGTTGACCTTTGCCTTCCTTGGCAGGGCAGGGCACATCACCCCTTTCGGTGAAACAGAAAGAGTTCCCGATGATCAACTCTTTTTTCTAGGCGGCACCTCGGATGTGCGAGGGTTTGACGAAAACCTGCTTCGTTTTGATATAAACAATGATCCCGTAGGTGGTAGCACCGCAGTAGTAGGGAGTATAGAGGCAAGGATCGATCTGGGAAACAACTTCGAGCTTACCGCATTTTACGATACAGGAAGTGTAACCGATACATCTAATGAAATCGGGTCAGATCAGCTTCGTTCTTCAGTGGGAGGGGGCTTAAGATACATCACACCCATTGGCGCAATCGGTTTTCTATATGGAGTCAAGCTCGATAGAAAGGAGGGAGAAAGTCCAGGAAGGCTTCATTTCTCATTGGGTTATACATTCTAGGAGGCTGTCCGAGAATAGCAATTTTTCAAGCTGTGCAGTTGGTCAAGTTTACCGCTTGCCGCCTACTTGCTTCGTTTG
>DAOWME010000036.1 GCA_030643245.1 Deltaproteobacteria bacterium | reverse complement strand
CAGGCCATCCCCCGATCGGGGTCGAGGACAGGCTTTGACCGATCTTCAAACACAAAATCCTCGAAATAGGTAATACTATTCCTGTGGTTTTGTGTTTTCAGATCGAACAAATCTGACCTAAATCTGAGCGCCAACTTGAGGAAGTTATTTCGGCCTCGCCCCTAACAACCTGGAATCCATATAGAGCCTGTTTTTTTCCATAGGCTGCTGAATAATGAATTTTAAGAATCATGAGCGGGAATTGCTGGGTGGTGTTCTACTTTCTTTCTCATCAAACACTTGATACATGACACGGCACCAGCAGTTTTTCGCTATTTTGCCGTTTCTTCATCTACATGGAGACATCTTGCACCCTTTGAACAGTAATTAGCAAGTTTCAATCCAGAAATGGCACTTTTCCGCAATCTCTGCGCCTGCCTGTGCGTGGTCGCACGCAGACAGGTCAGTCTGCGGGATTGTTTGTGCGGCGTACCCTTGTACGCCTCCGCGCAATCCCTTGTCTTCCATAACCTTGCAAAAATTTGCTCATTTCTGAATTGGAAACTTGCTAATGCCCACTTTCTTAAGAGGCCATTAATGGATCGGAACTATTTAGCCCACCTTCTCCGCAGTGAGCTTAAACAATACGTTTCCTACTCCTCCACGTTCTAAGCCGGGATCAAAACAGGAAACAGTCCGGGTCCATAACCCATTGGGATCAAGTCCCTCGCCAAGCCTGTCAAACATTATGTGAATAGGCTCCATCAAGGGTGCTAATGCGCCAATGCATGGCGGGGCTGTGGACTCCTCTGTGTTGAGCACATTAGCGTTAAAGACCAATTTGTCCCCTACCTTGATCTGCGCGGCGCACCGCGTTGATGCAGTGACCTCGGCGGTGATCTTGTAGCTGAACAGCTCCGGCGCACTGGCCAATAATTTTGCTCTGTCAGGGGCTATCTGATCTACTTCCTCATCCGTCATACTAAGCATTTCCTTTAACATCTCACGAACCTCTTTTCCTATAGCCATCTTTACCTCCTCCTTTTAATTCCATAATCAGAATTGGGCATCCTTCATAAAAGATATAAAGTAGTCTACACTCTTTCTTAAAGGAATACCGATGAATAAATTGAAGGGTTAATGAAAATAGAGATTGTGGAATTAAATATTTATTAATGCTTATATAATTCCTAAATCCCTCAATTCGCAATTCCAGTGGTTACTTTTTCGGCGGCGAAGGGTTTACCAGATCAGCAGCGAGTGTCTGTGGAACCACTTTAGCCAGCTCGTCTACCGTCCAACGCCCATCCTTGTAAATGGTCTTCACCTCCTCAGGATGGCTGTAAAGAAAAACCCTTCCGCCTATAATCCCGATGATCTGGCCGTTTATCTTGGCTGCCTCGTCTGTCGCCAGATATGCCACCATGGGACCTATGTCATCGGGGTGCGGCAACGGCCATGTAATTCCGGGTATAGCCTGGCCTTCAGCCTCCCGCTTCTTGATGATCTCCTCGGTCACCAGGGCGGCCATCCTCGTAGACGCGGCAGGCATGAAACCATTCACTGTTATCCCGTACCTTCCCAATTCCCGGGCAGTAGCCCGGATAAGCCCGGCGATCCCAGCCTTCGCCGCACAGTAATTGGAATGTCCGGTATCTCCAATGAGGCCGGCTGCCGAGGTGCAGTTGATGATCCGGCCACTCCTCTGCTTTCGCATCAACCCGGAGGCAAATTTCGTTGTATTAAAGGTCCCTTTAAGGTGGACGGCAATCACTGCATCCCAGTCCTCTTCGCTCAAGTTGTAAACCATTTTCCCCCGATCATTGCCGGCAACATTCACCAGGATGTCTATCTTGCCGAAGTTCTCCACGGCGCAGTTGATCAGTTTCTCTGCATCAGAAAAACTGGATACGTCGCCATAGTTGGCCACAGCCTTGCCCCCACCTTTCTCTATCTCCTTCACTACGTCATCCGCCGGTGATTTGGAGGCCCCGGTTCCGTCCGTCTCACCCCCCAGGTCATTAATCACTACCTTGGCGCCTTCTCCTGCAAGGGCCAGGGCAATACCGCGGCCTATTCCGCGCCCGGCGCCTGTGACCACCGCTGATTTGCCCGCTAATCTGTTACCCATTTGAATCTCCTCCTTTCCAGACCACCATTGGCAGTCCGTATTATAGGTTTCCAAATAAATATTTCACTGCGTTATCGGTCGGAACCCTCGACGACGTATTGAAAGTGTACGACCTATCCAGATTCCTTCCCCTGGTCTTGTGAAATTCAATAGATGAAAACCTGTAGAATGAAATAAAACTGGTTATGAGACATCCGTACCCCTCCATCCTCCAGCTACAGAGATTTGGAAATTCAATTTTTGATCACATAGTTCGTCGAAATATGAATGAGCGCCCAAATTTCTGAGTTAGAGGTTCGCAAATCCTGTCTCTTCCTCTCGTTTCCAAGCCCCAAGTCGGAGCTATGCCTGTTTGGGAATCTCCGGATTTGCGCTCACAACAGAATGGCAGGACATGTCGTTGCAGAACTGTTAACTTACTAACGCCCACTTTCTCAAAAGTGCATTAATGGATGGGCACTATCTAATTTCCATTTTCCCAGGATGGGCAGTAAAACTATTTCTAGGGTAAGATGAGGGGTTCCGGAAAGCCCTTGAGTATGACAAAAGTATAGGACAAGAGTGCTTGAGTGTCAACGAAGAATTTGTCGCTCAGCAATTTATGGCTACTGTGAGACCTTTTTTTCCTTGACAAAGGGAAGGAAATGAAGGTAATTGTATCACTTATGGTACACAGGATGGTACACAGTAATTTGACAACAATATACGAAAGGAGGTTTTTATGTCAGTAGGAATTGTTGGGTACGGAGTCTATGTCCCCCGTTATAGGATATTGGTTAGCGATATCGGCAAGGCCTGGGGTAGCGGGGGCAGGGGAGAGAAATCCGTTACAGGGCCTGATGAAGACGTCATCAGCATGTCCGTTGAAGCAGTGCTAAATGCAGTGGATTCTTCCGGAATGAGTGCAAAGAAGATCGGCGCCATTTACTTCGGGACCAATTCATCGCCCTACATAGAAAACTATGCGTCGGTGATTATCAGGGAGGTGTTAGGGCTCTCTTCAGAGGTAGATGTCTGCGAGTTTACCGGGTCGCCAAGGGCAGGGGTCGGCGCCCTCAAGGCCGCGATGGACAGCATTAACGCCGGAAGGGTAGAGAATGTCCTGGTTGTTGCCGCGGATTGCCGTCCATCTCAGATGGGAAGTGATCTGGAGATGACATTCGGGGCCGGAGCAACTGCCTTTCTTGTCGGCCGGGAAAATACGATTGCCGACATAGAAGACATCTTTACCTATTCCACGATGATGATCGACAGGTGGCGGCATACTAAGGACGACTACGTGAGAAGTTATGACTACCGATATACCCGAGAATACGGATACGTCAATCACGTCAGAACAGCGGTGGAAGGTTTCCTGAAAAAGAATAATTCAGCCATGGACCAATTTCAGCATGTGGTCCTTCAGGAACCTGACGGAAGGATTCCCAAAGAGGTTGGGAGGGCGCTGGGGATTAAGAAGGAGCAAACCGCCGGCTCACTTGTCGGTGTTTTAGGCGATACAGGCGCCAGTTCCATGTTCTTAGGGTTGTTTGGGGCCCTGGATGATGCAAAAGCCGGAGATAATATCCTTGCCGTATCCTATGGTTCAGGAACAAGTGACGCCATAGGTCTTAAGGTGACGGAGAAAATTGGGCAGAAAAAGGCTGAGGTTCGTTCGTTGAAGTCGTATGTAGCAGACAAGGAAGAGATAGACTACCTGAAGTATTTAAGATATACGGGCATGATTGAGCAGGCAGGTGAACCTGCAAAACTGGGATTGACTCCGGTTTCTCCATTCCTCCAGAGAAGTTATACCGAACTCTACAACTTCCTGGGAGCCAAATGCAAGGATTGTGGCCACATTAACTTCCCACCCTCCTTAAGGGTACTTTGCATAAGATGCGGCAGTACTGATCTTGAGAATGTGAAGCTAAGCAAAAAAGGCAAGGTATATACATATTGTATCAACTACTACATGCCGCCCCCCCTTGAAGCTCCACTGGCCATGATCTTTGGCGATCTTGAAGATGGCTTAAGATACCAGGCCCTCGGAACCGAGATGATACCAGACGACATAAAGGTTGACATGCCGGTAGAACTGGTATTGAGGGTTCTTACAGTGGAGAGAGGGGTAAGTCTTTACGGATACAAATTCAGGGCGGTAAAACACGGAATTTAATGGAGGTGAAAAATATGGGATGGAATAAGGTTGCCATTGTCGGCGTAGGGATGTTGAAGTTCGGAGAGCATTTCGATAAGAGTTACGAGGCCATGATAGGGAAAGCATACCTCGCAGTCCTTGACGGAGTGCAGAAAGGGATTGATCCAAAAGATATTGAGGCGGGCTGGATAGGGACGTGCATAGGTTCTCTTATGGGAAGCGAATTAATTTCGGGTTCAATGCTTGCGGGTATTGTCGGTCTTGCCGGGATTCCGGTTACCCGGATAGAGAATGGCTGTCCCACAGGTAGCGATACATTTAGAAATGCTTGCATGGGCGTTGCTTCCGGCTTGTATGATGTGGCTATAGCGCTTGGGGTTGAGAAGATGAGAGAGAAAACCAGCGATGAGGGACTGCTGGCCATTGGCTCAGCAGGGCATCCGGTGCTGATGAGGGGTGGAACAGCCCCAGCGCAATTTGCTCCTCAGGCAACGCGGCACATGCACGAATTTGGCACGACAAAAGAACAGATGGCTATGATAGGGGTAAAGAATCACTATAACGGCACGCTATGTCCCTATTCGCACTACCAGTATGAAATTACCATAGAGGATGTCTTTAAGTCACCGATGGTATGTTGGCCTTTCAACATCCTCGACTGCTGCCCTCAGACAGACGGGGCTGCCGCCATAATCATCTGCAGGGCTGATCTGGCCGACAGATATACGGATAAGCCCATCTATGTCGCAGGGCTGGGCATGGGAACGGATTACCAATTTGCGGCGGAGAAGGATAGCTTTACGGAGTTTGTCGCGTCACAAAGGGCTGCGAAACAGGCATATAAAATGGCGGGTATCGGACCTGAGGATATCGATGTGGCGGAGGTTCACGATTGCTTTTCCATAACAGAGATCCTCGACTATGAAGATCTTGGCTTCTGTGAAAAAGGGCAGGGAGGCAAATTCATTGAAGACGGTAGTTCGAGGATAGGCGGTAAAGTGGCCGTGAATCCAAGCGGGGGACTGATGGCCAAGGGACATCCCCTCGGGTGCACAGGCCTTGCCCAGCTCACGGAACTCGTATGGCAGCTCAGGGGGGATGTCATTCCTACACAGAATGAAAAGAGGCAGGTGGAAATAAAGAAAGGCTATGCCCTCCAGCACAACGTCGGCGGCACAGGGGTTGCGAATTCAGTAGTGACTATCGTGACGAATAGGAAAAATTAACCGGTTCCCAATTGCAGGGTGAATGACCGCATCGTAACTATTCACTCCCCCCCTTTTACTAAAGGGGGGGCCGAGACGGCATCTAACGCCACATTATCCGGGGTTCATTCCGAAGGGGTAGTCTATGATACCTGTACTTCGGATAACCGATCATCATCGTCCCAAGGCTGATATGCCCTTCAGGAAGCCCAAGAGACTGCCGCAGAGGCATCCACGCGGCAACCGCGGTGTTAAAGAACCCGGCCCAGCAGGCGCCGAGGCCGAAGGAAGGGACGGCTAATTCCAGGTAAGTAAGGGCGATGGCACAGGCCATCGGTGCGGTGCGCTCATCTTCCGGGGCATGAGCGATGATAAGGTGAGGTGCAGACCGGCAGACCGCGTCTATCCCCGCATCCCAGTAGCCCACGATGAGGTCCATATGGAGTGTCCTGGCAATCTCCGGCTCTTGCTTCATCATGCATCGCATCCAGTCTACAACCAAACCCGCAAGCGTTTTGATTTTGGCGCTATCGTAAATAACCAGCCAGTTAGTGGACTGGGCATTGTGACCGGAGGGGGCAAAACGGGCGATGTCGATGAGCTTGGCAAGCACATCCCGTTCTACGGCTTTATCCTTGTACGTACGAATCGACCTGCGGGCTCGGAGAAAATGCTCGACCTGTTCGGGGTTGAGGAGCCACTCCTCTTTCACCGGTGGACACTGTTCAGGCGTCATACTTCTATGGGACAGCGCCCCATGCGGGCAGACCGCTACACAGTGACCGCAGTTTACGCACAGTTCGTTGGCCCCGGGAGCAGGGGTAGGCACTGAATTTTCGTCTTTGAACTCAATGATCCCCAGCGGGCATTCGGCGACGCAAGCTCCGTCCCGCTTGCATTTTTTCTCATCTACTTCGAACAGGCTCATAATTTGTTCCTCCGTTGGCATAGGTTTTTTTGATCTGTGCAGTTACACAAATCCAGGGTCTTGAATTGTCTCCGATGATTTAGTGAACAGGGTTGCGCTCAGCGCCGGCTGCTTGTTTTGTTTGCCTGTTATACGTAAGGACTTGCCCAACATACAAATAATACGAACGAGACTTGTCATCCTATTACACATACAGCCGGCTGCCAGACTGTAGTTCATAACAAGCAAACAAAATAAGTAGCCGGCAAGCGCTAAACCTGACCAACTGCACAAGTCGGGTTTTTTTCTGATTGAATAAGGAAAAATCTTAACAATGAAATGCCCTCATTGCAACAAAGATATTGCGGTTCGCAAGACTCCTTTCTTGACGGTTGATATCATTATAGAAGTGGAAGGCGGGATCGTCCTCATTAAGAGAAAATATCCCCCGGTTGCATGGGCGCTGCCCGGTGGCTTTGTAGACTATGGAGAGTCATTAGAGGATGCGGCTGTAAGGGAGGCCAAAGAAGAAACCTCCCTTGATGTGGTGTTACAGAGGCAGTTACACACTTATTCAGATCCACGGCGAGATCTGAGGGGTCACAATGTAACAACCGTCTACTCAGCAACAGCTCAGGGAAAGCCAAAGGCGGCTGATGACGCAAAGGAAGTTGATATCTTCACAAAGGAAACCCTGCCGAAGGATCTTGCGTTCGACCATGCACAGATATTGGACGATTATTTCTTGTCCTCGAATATCTCTTCTTTGTAAATACATCGCATCTTCTTGAAACGGTCTACGGCCTCCTGACACAGTCCGAAGGCGGCAGTTCGGTCCTCTGCGGAGACAGCCACCGCGGAAATAATCTCACCTACCGGTAAGGTTCCGACCCTGCGAACAAGGAGCACATCCTCCACCGGCCATTTCCCCCTAAGCTCCTCTTCCAGCCTTCTCATCTCATCTTCCAGATCACCCTTGACCTGGAAGGTTAAAGACTCGGTCCTCCTCTCCTCGCCCCCCATTTGCTTCACAACAGCATAGTGAACCGCTATTGAACCGGACGCGTCTTTATTTAACCTGTCAAAAAACGTATTCGGTTCTATGGGCCGATGAGTTATCTCGATCATATTCTCTTCCTCCATGAATGGGATGGTTCCCTACACGACGATCTCCAGCCTTTCTGCTTTTCTCCCCTCCCCTTCTCCCTTCTGCCTTATCCTCCCGATTAGAGACCGAAAATACCCACGCAGGCCAGTACCTCAACCCCGGGGGCACCCCCCAGGTTATGGGTAAGGCCTAATTTTGGGGACTTCAACTGGCGGGGCCCTGCCCTCCCGAGAAGCTGGTTGTATACCTCGTAAACCATCCTGAGCCCACTGGCGCCCTGAGGGTGTCCGAACGCCTTCAACCCACCATCGGTATTCACGGGTAGGTCCCCTTCCATCGTAAAGACCCCGTCATCCACATAATCTTTGGACTTATCCGCTGCGCAAAAACCGAGGTCTCCATATATGATCAGTTCAGTGATGGTAAAACAATCATGAACTATCGCCAGGTCCAGCTCGTTCAGCGGGTTATCTATCCCCGCCTGTTCATATGCCTGTGCCGAAGCGCTAAGGTTCTCATCGAAATGAAGATAATCATAGTCAGTCCTGCTCTTCCCCGTTGCCGTACCCGCAGCGATTCCCATACCTTTAACCAGAATATAATCGTCTTGCCTCTTATACTTCCTGACATCCTCTTTACGGCATATAATCGCAGCAGCGGCCCCGTCCGTCCTGGGGCAGCAGTCAAAAAGCCCCAGTGGCCATCCGATGATAGGAGCTTTCATCGCCTGCTCCACGGTGATCTCTCTCCGGAAGTGGGCCTTGGGGTGTAAGATGCCGTTGTGGTGGTTCTTCACCGCAATCTTGGCCAGGGTCTCTTTGGTGGCCCCGTACGCCTCAAAATACCTGGTGGCAGCCAGGGCATAGGTCCCCGGTGTCGAGTACCCCGTGTTGAATACAGGATGTTCATAACCCCCACCCAGGACAGCATACCCCAGATCCTTCAACTTCTCGAACCCCACCACCAAAACAAGGTCATAGGCCTTGCAGGCCACAGCAAACAGGGCATTTCTCAGTGCCTCGGTTCCAGTTGCGCACATATTCTCGACCCGGGTAACGGGGATATTCTTCAACTTCAGCGGAGCGGCAAGACTAACCCCGCTGGAACCGGTCTGTAATGTTCCCGCCCAGGCTGCCTGGATGTCTGTGGGTTCTATACCCGCATCCTCGTAAGCCTCATAAGCAGCTTCGATTATCAGGTCATTCGCGCTCTTATCCCACCTCTCGCCGAATTTAGTGCAGCCCATGCCGATGATCGCAACCTTATCTCTGATACTCTCCATGACCATCCCTCCTCGCCTCGCCCCTAACGTAACGGCCTTGATTTCCAAAAATAGTGGTGTATACCCCTGGCGTCATGCATCTTCCTGAATGTCAGTTCCACGTCTAAGCCAATCTTCACCTCTCCGGGGTCACAGTCGGTCATCTCACAGCGCAACCTCCCGCCCCCTTCCAGGTCTACAATGGTTATAACTACCGGTGATTCAGCGCCCGGGGCGAGATTATCCACGTTGAAGGTAAACACCCTACCCTTCTTATCGGAAAGCCTTACCTCTTCAAACGCATCCTTCTTCAGGCAATGCTCGCATACCCTTTGTATGGGAAAAGAGATGGTACCACAACCATTGCACCGGCTTCCATGGAGACTGAGTATCTGTTTTCGATCCCTCCAAAGCCAGGGAAGAAAGGTTGCCCGGGAAGCACCAGCGCCAACCTCCTTTGCAATCAGATTACGGAAGCCGGCATACTTATCATAACCGGGAAGCGCTCTTCTCAAGGACAGGTGATAGTTGACACCTCTCCTATCCTTGATATCCTCTATATTTTCATTCACCTTCAACACGTGTGCATCACATCCGTCTCCGTATCCTGCAAGGAGGATTCTGTCCCCGGCCTTTGCTTCTTCCAAAGCCGATACAAACATCATTAAAGAAAAGGCCGCGCCTGTGTTGCCCACAGAAGCAAACAGGGGAGGTTGAACCTGCCCTTTAAGGTCAAACCCCAGTGACCTGGCGGCATTTGCATGGCTTCCAGGGTCAGGTCCATAGAGGACAACCCTGGCGAAATCATCGGGGTTTAGGTGATACGTGTTCATCATACCCGACACACATCGCCGGATAATCTTGAGGTACCCTTCGGTGATAATAAAGCGTTCCTCCCATGACCGGGGAAACGCATCATCCCCTGTTCTCCACACATCCATAAATTCACTGGAGATTGAATGACTGCCTTCCAAACTAACGGCCGCATTATCGGATCCCAGGAGAAAGGCTGCCGCCCCATCACCGAATAGGCGTTCAAACTGCGACTTGGGAGCGCCTATGCGACAATCAGCGGACACCACGAGTATCTTCCCTGCAGACCCCGCCTTTATGACGTCGAGGGCTGTCTTTATGGCAATGGTCCCTGCCCTTAGAGAATTGGTAAAGTCACTCGTAAGGATATCCTCTCGAAGATCAAGGGCGGCAGCCATCAGGCTTGAAGACTGTTTCTCCCTGTAAGGCGCGGTCGTTGTAGCAAAATAGAGTCCATCGATCTCTTTGCGATCTACCGGGCCCAAACAGTTAATCGCAGCCTCAACGCCCATGGTAGTGCTGTCCTCGTCATAGTTGGCGACCGCCTTCTCCCCCTTCGGGGCAGTTCCACCCCACGCCCTGGCGATCTCATCCCAACCGAGACGATAGTAGGGAATATATGCCCCATAAGATACTATGCCGAACATTCCATTCTCCTTTCTAGTCCCTTACCGTGGAAAGGATGAGGGGCCATCTGCATATGTAGTTCATCAGGCTTAAATTATAGTAAATATATGGGGGACTGACAGTCAAACAAAAAAAGGGCTTAGCCGATTTCAGCTAAGCCCTTGAAACAACAAATCCAATTGACTCGAGCCCTCCATCAATGGATTCATAGCCAAATCAATCCCCTTATTGTCAACGTCACCAAGCCGAATAAACTGCAAGGCTGCCTAATGAAGTATATCACTTAGAAACCGCCGGCGAACATTCCCAGACGATCTGCCGCTTCATCTATTGTAATGCCCTGAGGGGAATCGATTTTCAAATCCACACCAGCCAATGGGGTCGTCAATCGTACGCCCTCTTTTGGCGATCCCCAGCCGATGCCAAGTGTCTTGGTAACCTTAATTATTCGTATGTCTGGAAAGACGACAGGCAGGGCCTTTTCCCCGTCTTCGCAGGAAAGAGGAATTATAACATCCGCTTCTTCGAAAATACCTCTGGTAGATTCTTCATTTGCGCGTTTTCGGATTAGATCGAGTGAGCACGCGATACCGCAAAGCTCGCGGTGCAGAACATTGAAACCATCTGACTCAAGCTTATCTCCAAGAGAATTCATTCCTGGACGTCCCCCAAGACCATTGCATTTCTTTGCACAATTATTACAGCTGAATATGACAATCTTATCTTCAAAACGCAACTCTTTCTTTAGCATTTCATAGTCGAAATTTCGCACTGAAATGATCATTTTTCAGCCTCCTAGTCTACAAGGCGGATTTTCTCACCTTCCAATATCGTTTTGGTATCCTTAAGCTTGAACTCTGTGTTTTTCAAGTTCTCATACCCTGGAAACGTCATCGCCAGCTTGACAACACCATCGGCCTTACTTGCCACGAAAAGCCCGAGAGTCTCGTTTGCCGCCACCAGGCGAATATTCGGGAAAACCGTTTTGAAACCGTTTTGTGCACCCTCACAGGCCAGCATGACTACTGTCTTGACCACAGGTGATAGCATCAGGTTCTCAAAGTAACCGCGTGAACAAGGGTTGGTGATCAAGACCCGGTCCTCCACACGAAAACCTCTTTTCTCGAGATCGTCACAGAATCCTTCCCACACACCTTCGCCGCCGGCACCGGAAATCTTGACACAGTTATTGCAACTTATTACAGCGAGCCGTTCACTCGGGTCCAGCTCTTTTACTATATCATCCATCGTGCGTTGTCGTGTAAGTGCTCCCATAATATACTCCTTTCCTGCGTCACATCTGGCGGCTTGCAAGACCGCTTTCATGCTCTACAGCATTTTTTATATATCGGGCCATACGCTGGCGCCGATTTTCAAGAGGCTCATCCTGCTCTACAAACTCCAATGCATCTTTGGGGCAAGCCTGCACGCAGATCGGTTCTTGTTCTGTGAGTATGTCTGAACAAAGATCGCACTTTATCATTTTTCCGGTGACATCATCAATAACAGGCACACCAAAAGGGCAAACCTCTGCACAGGTTCCGCAACCGATACATTTTTCTTTAACTACAATTATTGCTCCAAACTCGTTGCGCTGGATTGCCCCTGTTGGACATGCTGCTTTACAGGGCGCATCGTCACAATGTGAGCAACGCATTGGGATGGGAAAATAACCACCAACCACTTCCACAAAGGCGCGAGTATGCCAGTCGTGTGCTTTTCCACATGCGATGACACATTCCTCACAACCAATACACCGATTTGGCACAAAATGAATTCGTTTCATATTTCTGCTCCTTTTGGATACACGCTATAAAAAATACATATTATTGTCTATTTCCTCGACTTCCTTAACCTTGCGAAAAATTGTACATTTCTGAATTGGAAACCAACTCGTGCCCATTTTCTCAAGAAGTCTCTTTATGGATGAGCACTATCTAATCTATTATGGAATCTCCATTTATGGATGAACATTCACTAATGGTCCCTTTAACATAGATGCATGCTGTCTACGTCGACACGCATCACATAACCGGTACAACTCGTCAGCACCAACAAAGTCATTTTTATTTTTTTCAAAGAACCGTTTTGTAGTAAAGTACCTGCCGCATTCTTCACATGGCTGAAGTTCCAGTTCTGTGTTAAAGTACCGCACATAGCGCTTGGCGCCATAGTCTTCCACCCTGATCGCTCCTGTAGGACATACTCTGGCACATGCACCACAACCGACACATACATCTGAATTCATGGAAAAAGGTGTGTCAACGTGGCGTTTTATTCCACGACTCATAAAGCTAATTGCGCTCATTCCGATTGCATCCCGGCAAGCACGCACACACAGACCACACAAGATGCAGTCTTCGTTCAGTTTGCTAAAACGGCTTTCTGTCACACCAACTTCGCGGGCCATTTCCTGCACTACCTCTGCGTCAGGACAGCGTGCAAGCAGGAGTTCCATGATCATTTTTCTGTGTCCCCGGATTTCCCGGGTATCTGTCTTGATTACCATTCCTTGTTCCAGCGGCCGCGTACATGAACTCTCGAGTCTCGAACTAGCTCCTTGTGTGATCTCGACAAGACACATACGACAAGCACCATAGGCCGGCAGCCCCTCGTGGTAACAGAGTGTCGGGATATGAAACCCATATTTAGTAGCTGCTTGCAACACGGTGCTTCCTTCTTCAACAAGAACTTCCGTGTCATTAATAGTTGCTGCAATCATTAGTTTGCCTCACTCTAATCCTGGCGGTCACACCTCAGACATCGTTTTGCTTCTTTCACCGCGTCAGATTCAGCCATCTTCAGCTCTACTTCATCGAAACATGTCTTTCGCTGGTTGCAGGGTAATAGAAGCGCTTCCGGACGTCTTTGTTCCAGCAATTCATCAAGTTCTTTGTCTGACAATTCAATCGGGTCAACATCAACCGTTGGCCGTGTCACTGAATGCCAGCGCCTGACGGCTTCCCCTCTGATGTGTTGAAGAATTGATTCAGCGCCTCGCTTGCCTGAAGCCATTGCTTCAGTAACGGTAGCCGCACCAGTCACTGCATCGCCTCCTGCGAAGACCCCTGGTATGCTTGTACTTGCTGTTTCCGCGTCTGCTGTTAGTAGATGCCGCTTGTCCACCAGTTCTTCAAAAATATTTGCAACGATAGAGTCTTCCAGAGTCTGTCCGATGGCAGGGATCACAGTATCTGCCGATATCTCAAAATCTTCCCCTTCAAGGGGAACAGGTTTACGCCTACCGCGTTTGTCCATGCCGTCCAACTTCATCCGCCTGCACATAACTCCGGTAACTCTGCCGTTTTCACGCAGAATGCGAACCGGACTTGCAAGAAATTCAATTTTTATACCTTCTTGGAGAGCTTCCTCTACTTCGCCCTTATCTGCAGGCATTTCCTGTACCGTTCTGCGATACAAAATAAGCACATGCTGCGAACCAAGTCGTAGAGAGGTCCTTGCCACGTCCACGGCTACGTTTCCGCCACCTATTATTACAACAAAATCTCCGGGTTTTTCTATCCCCCCCTGTTTTGCTCTTTTGAGAAACGTAATGGGGTCATGCACATCAGTTCCCTCTTCTCCGGAAATACCTAACCTCAAATTCTTTTTGGTGCCAACAGCCAGGTAAATAGCTTCAAAATCACTCTGTATTTGTTCGAACGAAATATCTACACCGATTTGTACCCCTGTACGGAATGTAACACCCAGGTTTTTGATCCTTTGAAGGTCACGGTCCAATACATCTCTGGGCAAACGATATTCAGGGATGGCAGTAGCCAATGCTCCTCCAACCTGGTTTTCAGCCTCAAATACCGTAACCTGACAACCTTCCAGGGCTAGGTAAAACGCTGCCGTAAGGCCTGCAGGGCCTGAACCCACAACAGCAACTGATTCGGAACGTTGCCCTTTAGGCTGTTCTGCAGGCGGCCACTGGCCTGCATCCACTGCACAGTCCATGGCGAAACGTTTCAATGGACGGATTGCAATAGGATCCCCGGCTTCTCCACAAGAGCAAAACCTCTCACAAGGATGATGACAGACGCGAGCGCATACATTTGACAGAGGGTTTGTTTTGGCAATCACCTGGGCTGCCTCGAGGTACTTGTGTTTCCCTATCAAAGTTACATATGCAGGGACATCAGTGCCAAGAGGACAGACGTGCTGACACGGAGAAGATATGATTTTCTTGCACACTGCTGCCGAACAGCGTTTCTGTTTGATGTGCGCCTCGTATTCTTCCCGAAAGTATCGCAAGGAACTTATCAATGGATTTGCCGCTGTCTGGCCGAGGCCGCATAAAGAAGCCTTTTTAACAGTCGTGCCAATTTCTTCGAGAAGTTCTATATCTCCCTCACGGCCTTCTCCTTCTGTGATCCGGGTCAATATCCCCAGCATCCTCGGTATCCCTTCGCGGCAGGGTACACATTTACCGCAGGATTCATCTTGCAAAAACTCTAGAAAAAACTTGGCAATATCGACCATACAGGTTCGGTCATCCATCACAATGACGCCACCAGAGCCCATGATCGCACCTGCCTCGGTCAAACTTTCGTAGTCCACCGGGAGATCCAGAAGATGAGCTGGAATACATCCGCCGGAAGGCCCGCCTATCTGAACGGCCTTGATCTTTCTGCCTGGGAAGGGGCCGCCGCCGATGTCAAATATAAGCTCCCTCAGAGTAATGCCCATAGGCGCTTCCACAAGTCCGGTATTACTAATTTTGCCTACCAGTGAAAATATTTTTGTTCCCGTACATTTCTCTGTGCCGGTAGATCGATACCACTGTGAACCGTTGTTGATAATCAGCGGCACATTGGCCCAGCTTTCCACATTGTTGATATTGGTCGGCTTGCCCCACAAACCTCCCTGAGCTGGAAACGGAGGTTTAGGGCGTGGCTCCCCGGGCCTGTCCTCAAGGGATGCAATCAAGGCTGTCTCCTCACCGCATACAAATGCCCCGGCGCCTGTCCGTACAATGATCTCGAAATCAAAATCCGTGCCTAAGATGCCTTTTCCGATAAGGCCGCACTCCCGGGCCTGTTCTATTGCATGTTTTGCATTCTGCACAGCCAGGGGATATTCTGCCCTGCAATAAATAATACTTTGTGTGGCGCCCATGGCATATCCGCCAATCATCATCCCTTCAATAACGCTATGCGGATTGCCCTCCAACAGCGACCGATCCATGTATGCGCCGGGGTCTCCTTCATCTGCATTACAAATCACATATTTTTCCTCGCCCTGTGATTTTCGGCAAAACTCCCATTTCAATCCAGTAGGAAAACCCGCTCCGCCCCGGCCGCGCAGACCAGCCTTTTTGACTTCCTCTATCACCTGCTCGGGTTTAAATTCTATTACCGCTTTCGCAAACGCTGAATAGCCGTCAAGTCTCACATAATCCTCAATATCACAAGGATCTATTACCCCGTTATGCCTGAAAACTACTCTCTGCTGCCTGGCATAGAAAGGCACTTCATGTTCATATGCAATCTTTTTCCCTGATGCAGGATCAACATAAAGCAGCCGATCAATCACCTCTCCCTTTTGCAGGGTTACATCAAGTATTTCAGAAACATCTTCGGGTTGCACATGTGGATAGAAAATCTTTTCAGGCAGTATTACCATTACAGGTCCCCGCTCGCAAAAACCATGGCAACCGGTCTTTTTTAATCCAACAATGTCCTCCAGCTTCCTTTCTTTTATTTTGTTTTGAAGCAGAGTATAAACTTCTCCCGACCCAAGAGCAGTGCATGCTGCGCCTCCACAAATTGTAACTGTCCTTGCCGCAGACTGTCTCCTGGCTTTTACCTTGTCACGCCACTTATAGAATTCCTGACCTGACTTCAACCTTGGCATCAGGACTCCTCCCGCAAGATATGCTGAAGAATATTTTTTGCCTTTTTGGGAGTCATTTTTCCATGGAAAACCCCGTCAACCACCATGACAGGCGCAAGCGCACATGCCCCAAGGCATCGAACAATATCAAAACTGAATATTTTGTCTTCAGTTGTCTCATCTGGATCTATACGTAGTATACGGGATACTTCCGCTAATATACGAGCTGCACCGCGAACATGGCATGCAGTACCCAAACAGCACGTCACAATGTGCTTGCCACGGGGCAGCAGGCTAAATGATCCGTAGAACCTGGCAACAGAAACTATTTGACTCAAGGGAAGATTAAGCTGTCTGGCTACAATCGGAAGCGCCCCTGGCGGGAGGTAATTTAGTTCTTTCTGAATTGCTTGAAGGAGACTAATAAGAGAACCACGGGCTCCGCCCTGTTCTGTTAAGATTCGCTCGACATTGCGACTGGTTTCAGAATCAAGGCTCAGATCCAATTTTTGATCTTTGCTTTCATCGCTCATAAGAACCTGCTTTGTTAATGATGTATACTTGTCTTTTATTGAAGATCTCCAATACTAATTATGTTAACCTAATATATTGTAGTACTTTTTGTCAACATATTTTTTAGCAATTCTAATTATGGGATTTCCACTCACAATCCGACAGTTGGAATATTTACTTTATGCGGTTGCTTGTTTCTAGCGCTTATGCGTAAAGATTTTTCATAAGGATATGGCCTGCCGGATTATTATGGATTTCCACCTTCGTGGGAATGACGAGCGCCTGATAGGATGTTTCACGCATGACATGACATTAGAATTGAGGCTCTGAGATGAGACCAAATTAGAAAATGGCCAAAGTCGAGTCATAATGAGTAAACGAAATAAGGGACGGGGACGAAATAACTTCCCCATTTGTGCATCTCATCTTCAGGCCATCTT
>DAOWME010000025.1 GCA_030643245.1 Deltaproteobacteria bacterium | reverse complement strand
CTCAAGTTTTTGTTTTTCCATCTCGAAACGCTAAATCAAGAACGTAATATCTGGAAACCCGAAACTTAGAATTCTCGCCTCAGGCGCCAGCCTGCGGCGAGAAACTCATCAATATCTTATCAACCTGTGAGCCTCTTATCTTGCAACTGCATAGGCACCGACAATGCAATATCTAACTTTATGTTTGTTTAGTAACTTTAATAACTCTACATAATCCTTATCTATGTGCATCCTCAGCCTCTTTATTCATTTTGAAATACTGCTCACGCAATAACTGCATCTCATCTAATCTCAGAGATGGAGTTATTGCATTATTGTACTCACTATCGAAATTTTCTGCAGCAGAAAAAGAATCCACTTTATTTACCCAAATCTTTTTATTCAATCCTCTTTTCATAAACACCTTGTTCGTAAACAATCAAATCTTTCAAAGTCGACAATTTAGACACCGTGATCAACAGTGACCAAAATATTATCATTAATTTCCGATTATCTCATAGAATCACATTGTCAGGTTTGTGTCAAGCAAGCTTTGTGGATGGGTAATGTTGGTGTCAAGAGCCAGAGTTTATCAGGGTTAAACCCTCTCAGAAAGTCGTTTCAAGGAATAAATCCCATCCAAACCCTTGATTGCTCTTGGAATTTTTTCGTGTTTCGAAGAGAAATGGTGCTTGAATACTTGGTAACATTTGCATACAAACGCCTTGGTTCCAATAACCCCACTGTCTGTAAAATACCGGGTCCTGTATCTGAACCTGTTAACACTACCTATCTCAAAACCTTTATCCCGCTCCTTTTCAATACCGGAAATACACCCCTTCTCGTAAACATATCCCCGATACCCTCTCAACCGCTCCATATCCGTCTGCACACCAAATTCCTTTAAACCAAAATCCAGAGAAAGAAAGTTGTCATTATTATTGGTCTGTACATGATAACCCAAGGAACACCACCGATACTCTTCAGGTCTCTTGCATATTCCTGCACGGACAGGGTTAAGATCAATATAAGCCAGACAGTTGATCAAGGACTCTCCGTTATCAGCAATGACGCTCTTGAACCTGTCACACCAGAAGAACCCTTTTCTATGGTGGAGTTTATTGTAAAACCTGGAAAAACTCTGTTTGATTTCCTTGACATACTCCGAAAGGTTTGACCATTTTTCTCTGAAAAAGGGGATCTGTCCGTCAGTCAATTCTCTTTTATTATCGCCATAGTACAACTGAAATCGTTTTCGTATTTCTTCATCTGAATAAACCTCTCCTGTATGCACCCTGATAACCAGATGAAAATGGTTTCCCATCAGACAGAAGCCCAGTACCTCGGCAAAGTAGACTGAACTCAGTCGCTTGATGAGTTTGAGCAGATAATCCTTTTCAATATCTCCTATCACATATCCGTCAAGGGCTGTCCTGGAAATAACATGGTAGACCATATCCTCTCCCTTTACTATCATCCTGGCAATTCTAGGCATCTTCGTACCTCCTTGATTGCTTAAGTATTATTCATTGAGATTTGCTTGTGTCAGAAGTTGGGGAATCTGTTGAGTATTATTTGCTTGTCCCTTTAGATTCCTTTAGATTCCCTTTAGATCTTCTTTTTAGATCTTCTTTAGATCTTTAGATCTGTTTTTTTTACTGCTTTAACTGGCATCTTTCATTTGCCACTTTACTCTTTAATACTTTAAAATATTAATTTAATATAGCTGACAGCCCATCGTTCCATTTGAGCATTAAGAGCATGACGGAATACAGAAACATTTTTTTGCGTTTACTGTAGCATTTCGTCTTCCTTCTGAGTCTTGCAAGAAAATGACGAAACAGACTGTTGTAGCCTTCAACTGTGTACGTTTCTGCTTTCGATTGTATAAATTAGTGAGTGTCCATCCAGAAATGAGGATTTTTATTCAAGATCAAGCCATGCGAAAAAAGTAACCGCAGGCATATATCTGAGAGTAATGAATCATCAGAATCTCCCCACTAATGTACGATGATTCGTTTCCTTAAAATGTGATGCTTTCAGGATATGTGCTTACAAAAAACTTAAATGCTTACACTTCTATTTTTATCTGCATGATTACAAAAGTATTGACATTCCATGAATTGCTGATATTATAATATAAAGTAGACAGAAAGGGGGATTGAGTAGTGAAAGCTACCAGTGTGAAAGTCTCCAGCAGGGGATACATTGTTTTACCTGCCAAGCTGCGAAAAGAAATGAATATTAAAGCAGGTACAAGACTTTTACTCACCAGGGAAAAAGATAAAGTTGTTTTGCAACCTGTCCCTTCTTTTACTGACAAACTATCCGGCATGACCGGGGGCAGCTTTGGTAAAACACCTAAGGAAATAGAAGAATTTCTTAATGAGGAAAGAAAAGACCGGTGACAACAATCCCACCATCTGATCTTGAGAAGGCGGTATTTGGCAAGAAGATTCTTGTTGACACCAATATTATTATCTATTTGACAGACAGGGTGCAGCCCTATGAACCACTCTCTCGAATCTTATTTGAAATGATTGAAAAGGGCGAAGTATATTGTGTTGTGTCAATAATTTCCATAGCAGAGATTATGCAAGGCCCTCTGAAAAAGGGTTTTAACAAAAGAGCTCTCTCAGTAAGAGACTATCTACTAAATTTCCCTAATATCTTTTGCCAGGATATAACTATTGATGTTTTGGATCAAATTGGAGAGGAAACCAGGATCAAATGGTCAAGACTGAGAACTGTTGACAGCCTAATAATAGCTTCAGGCTTGAAAAATAGGGTAAATCAATTTATTTCTAATGACCGAAATTTCACAGATGCCTTACCTCAGGAATTCGTGACATCATTCGACAAAAGCTAGCTTTATGGCCTCATTACAAGGCGGAAGCCGACAGCGTTGGAAGCTCTATCCGGTGGGAACCTCCCGCGTTTTGCTGACCGGCACTCGTCCGCCTTGGAAAAATAGTGACCGCCCCGCATGACCCGCTCCGTGCCGGAAGATGGGCCTTTGGAGTCGGTAAAAGCATCTTCGGAGAAGCGGCAGTACCAGTCCTGACACCACTCCGATACATTCCCATGCATATCAAAAAGCCACCACGGATTGGCGGCAAGGCTTCCCGCCTTGACAGGCCCCTTTCGGTTAATAGTGTGGAGATCTTGACAGTCTGAGAAATGCGGACCCACACCGCCAAAGTTGGCCTGATCTGTGGACATACACCGTCCGAACGCAAAGGGCGTGGTTGTTCCCGCCCGGCATGCGTATTCCCACTCGGCTTCCGTAGGTAGATCATACCCCCTGCCCAACTCTCCTACAATGCGATAATGGCCATAGTTGACAGGGTTCATGCATTTTGTCCTTCTTGTATCCCGATGCCGGGCATGAGTGCGAAGGAAAAGATTGTTCGCTGCTCTTTAGGCTATTTCAAGATGGGGGTGGGTGTTTACTTACGGCCTGAGCATAATTCGCCAATGTGGAGAGGCGGTTGTCTTCTGTATTATTTTCAATTCGGTAGGTTCACGCAAGACTTCATCAGGCGTAAACCAGCAGATATCAAGATCATACCCCGTGCGGGGAGATTTGAGGAAGTCAGGATGCAGCGCCATTAGTGAACTCCCTTACAATAAAATTGGTAAAATCAAGAAGGTCATCCATACGGTTTTCAATAACATCCACCATCAACCGCAGGTCAAGAACCTGATACTCATGTACCAGTATATTGCGAAAGCCGATCATGTTTCCAAGCCTGGTAGCCAGGTCAGCCGGGATAATGCCGTTTTCTGCCAGCAGTCGGAAACTGTCCCTGCTTTCTTTTGGCAGGCCGAGTTTTCTTGTTTTTATTGTGTGATTAGCCAGATCAATGGCTTGCTCGCAGGCTCGCTGCACATTGATGGCAATCGCATCCTGTCTGAAATAATCTTTTTCAAAGGGCAATTCCGTCGGCAATTGATAATAGAGACGAATTTGCCTGATGCAACGTTCTATGCTC
Organism: Deltaproteobacteria bacterium; assembly: GCA_030643245.1. Taxonomy (GTDB): domain Bacteria; phylum Desulfobacterota; class UBA8473; order UBA8473; family UBA8473; genus JAUXHQ01. The sequence continues at coordinate 15,915 of DAOWME010000025.1, read as the reverse complement.
TCCTTTTTATTCCAGACTATATCGCTCATAAGTTATAAAACCTTCCGCATTCCAAGGCTGCCTCCAGAATAGCGCCTCTTTCAGCATTAAGTTTTTGATAGAGCGATAAAGCAACCATTTCGAATTCATCTGTCTCATATTCGTCCGAGCAATAGATCCGGCGTCCGGTGATTATTATTTCCTTCTGAAAAACAGTGGAAACCATTCTGATATTTATTAAATCGACCTCTTTCCCCAAGATTGATTCCAGCGCAAAACGCAAATCACTCATCGCCAACAACCCGGTTGTCTTTGCTTTATCCGGATGCAGCAGCAGGGCGATATCAATATCACTGTCAGGCCACTCATCCTTTGTGCCCCAGGTTCCGAAAAGATAAATCGCACGCACATCAGGGAAATATTCGCGAACGATATCTATAATTGAATAATCCCGTGTTTTTTCCATGGCTTCTCATCTGTCTTGTCTTCCAGCAGGTCAAGGGTCTTTATCAGCCTTGCCCTCGATGTCTCCGGTTCTATGACATCATCTATATATCCCCTCTCGGCAGCCATATAGGGGTTGACCCATACGTCGGTATATTCCTGTATCCGCTTCTGCCTGATTTCATCAGGGTTCTCGGCGGTTGCGATCTCCTTTGCAAAGAGTACGCTCGTCGCTGTTGCAGGCCCCACGAGGGTTATCTCCGCGGTTGGCCATGCGAAGACAAAATCAGCTCCGAGAGGAATATTACACATGCATAGCTGTGCCCCGGCATATGAATGTCTCACCACAAGAGTAACCTTCGGCACACTGGCCTCTGTAACGGCGTGGAGCATCTTTGAGCCGTGCTTTATTATCGCCCGTTTCTCCTCGTCTTCTCCTATCATCACTGCCGGAGAATCCTGTATGTGGATAATGGGGATATTATATGCATCACAGATCCTTACAAACCTGGCGTGTTTATTTGCCGCTTCGACAGTTATGACGCCGCCCATCACCATGGAATTATTAGCCAGGATCCCTACAGGCCGACTGTTCAACCTGGCAAAACCAGTTATCATATTCTTTCCAAATCCGGCCTTGACCTCAAGGAAGTGGCCGTTATCCACAATCTCCCGTATTATCCGGTACATGTCGAAAGGGACCTTTGAATCCTCAGGCAGGATGTCCATGATATTCGTGTTGACACGGGCCGGATCATCTCCTGTGTCGACAACCGGGGGTTTCTCCCGGTTGTTTGAAGGCAAGAAGCCCAACAGCTCCTTGGCCAGCCCAATTGCCTCTCTGTCATCTTTTACAACGAAATCACACAGACCTGTGATCTCGCCGTGAACCTTGGCCCCTCCTAACTCTTCCTCTGTTTTGTTCTGCCCGAGCATTGTCTTGACAAAGGCAGGCCCTCCCATGTACATGCGACTTACGCCATCCACCATGATGATGAAATCCGTTAATGCGGGACCGTATGCTGCGCCCCCTCCACAACTACCGAGTAAGAGAGTGATCTGGGGGATCACACCTGAGTATAACGTATGTCTGCGAAACACCTGGGCGTATAGTTCGCTGGAGTCCTGGCCTTCCTGGAGTCTCGCTCCACCTGAGTCTATGATCTGGAGGAAGGGGGACCCGGATTTTGCCGCTGTGTCAATGACCTTGCATATTTTTTTTCCATGCATCTCCCCAAAGGTCCCTGCCAAGACAGTGAAGTCCTCGGCCGCCACAAAGGCATTATTTCCTGATATCTTTCCGCTCCCGGTAATTACGGCGTCGGCAGGGACCTCTTTGCTTTCCATTCCGAAAAACGTACACCTGTGCTTTACCAGTGCATCAACCTCCATGAAGGTGCCTTTGTCAAAGAGAAGGTCTATCCTTTCCCTTGCGGTCAGTTTCCCCCTGGCGTGCTGTTTCTCGGTGCTTTTAGGGCCGCCCATCTGAAGTATTCCGTCCTTACGCTCTCTCAAGTCCTGAAGTTTCTCTTGATTTGTACTCATCCTTTCATGTCCTCCTCAATTTTCTCTTGTTGTGCGTCTCTTCTCATATCCAACATTTATCCTATGACAGACCGGCATCCTTCATATATACCAAAAAGTAGTTTACACTTTACTTGTATCGCTCCAGGCTCCAGGTTTCAGGTGTCAGTGTTCAGATTTCAGACCTCGAGTTTCTCTTTCCTGAAACCGGAACACAAAAAAGGACTATTTTGGGATTGTAAACCAACTAGCATCCCAATTGCTGTTCTGTCCGCATTATGATATCATTCTGCAGCCCTCTGTCCAAATCTACAAAGTAGGCGCTATATCCGGCAACCCGGACGATCAGATTAGGATATCTCTCCGGACGATCCTGCGCATCGACAAGGGTTTCCCTGTCAACTACGTTAAATTGTATATGGTACACCCCCAGATCAGCCCAAGACTCGATGTAATCGGCGAACAACTTCTTATATTCCCCGTCTAGAAATTCAGGGAGGAATTTCTGATTAAAGAGATGTGTATGGGTTGCCACCGGGTCGATCTTCGATACTGACCTGAGCACGGCAGTGGGACCATTGGTATCCCTGCCCCTGGCCGGAGATACAATCGCATCGGCAAAAGGTTCTCCGTCCTTCCTGCCGTCCGGTGTCGCTCCGGTACCGAAACCCATGGTATAGTTGGCCGAGGTGCCGCTGCCGTCACCGTAGGCCGGCCACCCGAAGAAATCAACGGTTTTCCTCAGTTCCCTGGCCGTTCTCTCGTGAACATCCTTCCCTATAAAGTCAACATAGTCATCATCATTACCGAACTTTGGCGCCTTGGTTATGAGCATCTGTCTAAGCTCTTCACGGTCCTCGAAGTTGTTCTGCAACGCCTTGAGCAGTTCCTCCATAGTAATGGCCTTTTCCTCGAAAACGAGCTTCTTGATGGCAGTGATCGAATCGACCACATTTGTGGATCCCAGAAGGATGATCGTGGCATAGGAGTGATCGCGCCAGGAGGTAAGGTCCTTTCCCATCTCAAAGGAACGATCCAGAAGCGCTGAAGTGAACGGCCTCTGGAAATACTGCTCGTACACGGCCTGGCAGATGTCGTCAATCCTCACCTGTTTTTCTGTGAAGAAGTTGACCTGCTTCAGATAGGCTTCCATTATATCTTCAATAGAGTTGAAGGCCATAGGGTCAGGGGTGGCATATCCTATCTGTTTACCCGTGAATTTGTCAACTCCCTTATTTAGAGCCAACTCCAGACACTTGGGTAGGCAAAGATGAGCGATTTCACCTCTACAAGGTCTGATGTTCTTGCCGGTGACACTCCACTGAATGCAGCCGATAATCGAGTAATTCCGAGCGTCCTCAAGGCCTATCCCCAGGCTGAGCATGTGGGGGATGATGACTTTGTCATTGAAGAGGGCAGGGTAGCCGATACCGGTTTTGATGACATCGATTGCTTTGTAAACAAGCTCCCGGGGTGTTTCGTCGTGGTAGCGAAGAGCCAGGCTGGGCTGAAGGGTCTTCATGGCATTGGCTGCATCGAGGATTATATACGACATATCGTTCGTAACATCACGCCCGTCACGATCAACGCCGCCGATATTTAAAGCCTGAAATATGCTTCCGCCCGATTGAATCCGGGCCGCCTCAGGAACCTCCAGGAACCCGATCTCTTCAAATTTTATGATGAGGAATTCTACGAGTTCCTGTGCCTCGTCTCTGGTTATCCTTCCCTCGTCCAGATCCTTCTTGTAGAACGGGTAGAGGAGCAGATCACCTCTAAGACCGCAGCCTCGCTGGGGCCCTTCGATGACATTGACGATCAAGTGGATGAACCATATGGACTGCAAGGCCTCATGCAAGGTTCTCGGTGGATTTGCCGGCACCCAATCACATATCCGTGCGATCTCCTCGAGTTCCGACCGTCTCCTGGGCCCATCTTCCGTGGCTGCCATCTCACCGGCCATCCTGGCGTATCTTCGGGCAAAGTTGATGGCCGCTTTGAGTGTTATTATCATTGCTCTCAGAAAATCCCCCTGTGCCAAATAGTCCCGGGCATGAACCCGCGTGTCACTTTCCAAATTTTTCAAGCTACAGTCTGCCTCATCCATAAGCCCGGCTAATCCGACACGGAACAACTTGTCATAATTCGGTATCACCAATCCCCTTGCATGACCACCCCAGAAGCTAGCCCCGTTGAAAAGTACATAACTCTTCAGATCTTTGGGAAGAACGGCCGCAAATCGGGTCTGGATAGAATTTTTACGCCAGTATCGGTGAATTTCCTCCAACTCTTCTTTACCCCTGTCATCGAGGAGATTTTTGTATCCATCGTTGAGTGCCCTGTCCAGCCAATTAACAGAGACTTCAGGATACCAAGACACGGATCTGGGATCACTTGCAAAATTACCCACAATCCGTTCCTCATCGCCGATATATATAGTCATATTCTTGAGAATTTTTGCCAGGGCCTTGGCCCGTCTGATTACCTGAGGCTCGCCCTCTGTCTCCCTGTAGGACTCTGTGATCAGCCGGGCTCTATCTAGACAGAGTTCGACCTCGGGCCTCGCTGCTTCCCTGTCGTCCCCTTTTTCTGCGGCTGACAACACATCGATAAAGGTCTTGACACACACCTCTTCTCTCAATCTCTCGGTTACGGTACTCATGGTTAAACCCTCCTTTCAGTCGGGACAAGCGCTAAACTGAACATAAGAGCTCGTCCTGCTGTGGGATTAAGTTTAGTCAAAAGTTGCATCCTTTTTGTGAGTCTTTCAAGCCGTGCGGTCTGTCGTCTTTTTTCTGACGGCACGTCTCGATTTATGAGACCGATACGCCAATATTGGAGATAGTATGGAGACAGCGTTTATTCAAAGACTATGAGGTGTCACCAGTACGCGGTGATTTGTACAGGCTGAGCTGAAGAGGAGAAAAAAGCCTATTTTCCCTAAGAGATAAGCACTTGCCACGAAAAACAGTATGCGGAAGATGCAACCGACAACATAAGGAATTACTTTATCAAAAGGAACGAGTATTTTCAAGAAGATTCGTCAGCAATCGGTAAATCTGATTATTACTAAGCTCTTCATTAACAGGATGTTTCTCGATCCTTATCGGTTACTCGTCCCTAAGGGGCGGGGCCGAAATAACTTCCCCATCTATGCATCTCATCTTCAGGCCATCTTTGCCCGATCTTCAAGCACAAAATCCTCGAAATAGGTCAGACTATTCCTGCGGTTTTGTGCTTTCAGATCGAACAAATCTAACCTAAATCTGAGCGCCAATTTGAGGAAGTTATTTCGGCCCCGCCCCTAAGAATTACAATTTGGCATACAATTCTGCATAAAATTGTTGACGCTGCCTCTTAATTTAGATAAAGTACTCATGCATGTCAAGTGGGGTATGGACAGTCCGGCAGTTCCGGTCTTGGCAAACCGTGGTTCGGCAGGGGCAGGCAGAAACATGATCGTAATTGCTGAACATCAGATGAGGAAAGGTTATATTTTATAACATCTATAATGAAAAGAGATTTGATCTTTTTCTCAAGGTGGCTGATAGGACGCTAACCTAGAGGGACAGGAAAGGGGTGTAGCATGGAAAAGGTATTGACTGAGATTGCGGAGATCACAGCAGATCCGTACGGTTATGTAGCAGGGCTTAAGGAGCGCAAGGAAAAGAAGGTAATTGGGTGCTTCCCCATGCATATACCGGACGAGATAATCCACGCAGCAGATCTAATTCCGGTAGTCATATGGAGAGGCAACGAACCGGTTACTTGGGGACATGCCCATGTTCCGCCTTATGATTGTGGTATCACAAGGAGCTTTGTAGATGATGCGGTGAGAGGAAAGCTCGGTTTCATGGACGGGATGGTCTTCCATGTCAGACAATGCTTACAGGCCGGGGAGTTTCCCTTTATTATGGAGAGACACGTCAAACCATCCTACCAAAAGGTTTTATATCTTCCGGCCCTCTATCCGGGGGATGTGATGCGGGATTTTACAATAACGGAACTGGAGGGCTTTAAGACATCCTTAGAAGAGTTTACCGGTAAGAAGATAAGTGATGATAACCTCAATAAGAGTATAGAAATATATAACAAGAACCGGGGCCTTCTCGAAAGGGTTTATGAAATACGGAGAGAAAAACCGGAAATATTGAAGGCAAGAGAGGTGATGCAGATAGTATGGTCGAGTATGTTTATGCTTAAGGAAGACCATAATAAACTACTGACAGAGCTTATCAAAGGTATGGAGGCGAAGACCGTTGAGCCGGAGAAAGACAAGATCCGGGTCATCCCTGTTGGCTGCCTCTGTCAGACCCTGCAATTTGACATCCTTGACTTGATTGAAGATCTGGGCATGATTATCCCGGACGATGATCTATATATCGGTTCAAGGTACTTCGCAAACCAAGTCAATCTTGATGGCAGCCCCCTGGGTGCCCTTGCTGATCGTTATCTTACCAGAACCCCAGTCTGTCCGACCAAAGGCGTTTGGCAGGTCCATTGGGGCGATGAGGCAATAAAGAAGATGCGGGATAATGATGCCAGGGGTATAATCAGTATCATCGTGAAGTATTGTCCTCCGCACGCCTGTTATTATCCCGACTTCAAGAGCAAGATGGAAAAAGAGGGGATAAATGCGATAATGATAGAGATGGAACATGAGATCATTACTCTGGAGGCCATAAAAACCAGGTTGCAATCATTCGTAGAGATAATAGGGGGGGTGTAATGGACGTAAAATATAAAGTAAACAGGCTACAGACGACCAATGAGATCAGGCCGCTGGTGGACAAACACTGGGCAGACCTGAGGACAGCCAAGGAAAGAGGAGAAAAGGTGGCATGGGCATCCGGTCCCACATTCATATTCGCTTACGCCATGGGCATGAAATGTCATTTTATGGCCGGGTATTCTGCTTACTGTGGTGGAATAGGAGCAGGAGAAGAGGTGCTAAAAGTGGCCGAGATGACAGGGGATCTTCCTGAAACATGCTCATATCACAGACTCCACATGGGAATGGGCGAAGCCGTTGCCAGGGGGATCGACATAAATCCACAGGCAATACTGCCCATGCCCGATTTAATGGTGGCGGGCCGTCTTTGCCCTGAGATGTCCCATTATGCTGAGGGGCTCAATCGGCGATTTGACATTCGGGTTTTACCCATTGACCTCCCCAGTGTATACGACCTGAAAGACCAGCCGAGGCTTAGAGAATTTGTTTACAGGCAGTTCAAAGAAGTCGTCATACCGACCGTTGAAGAAGTATGCGGAAAACCCTTCGACTATGACCGCATGAGTGAGATCTTGACCGTACTCAAGAAGGTGGCAACCCTTAGAAATCAATGTTGGGAGTTTTTCAAAACAAAACCCGCATGCTGGACACTCTGGGATTATGGTGTAAGCATTGCCCCTGTCTTTTACCTGATGGGGAACCCGGCCGGTATCGCATATTATGAGAGACTTTTGGAAGAACTTCAGGAAAGGAAAGAGAAAGGCATCCCTGCCATAGCCCCGGATGGAGAGAAATACAGGTTATACTGGGACGGATGGCTTCCCTGGGCATTTTTGGGCAAATTTATGCGCAAATTCACCCCCAACGGTGCTATTTGCCTTTGTGGAAGGTATCCATGGGAGTTCTTCCCGCATCCGGAACTCATTGATCCTGAACACCCGGTTGAGACGTGGGCGGACCTGTACTACGGTGAAGGCCGTCTGACTTATCACTTCTCTCCTCACGGGACAGTGGATTTGATAAGCGAGCTGATAGAGGATTACTCAATTGACGGGCTGGTCATGTTTTCTTCCAAGACATGCAGGATTATGAACCTTTCTCAGCCGGGGGTAATAGATGTGTTAGACAAGAAGTACGGGATCCCAGGGGTGATCGTGGAAGGAGATATGATTGACCCGGCCATGATTTCGGATGCCCAGATAGAGACAAGGCTTGAGGCATTGTACGAAATGATAGATTCGAGAAGAAGGTGAGAAGATGACTATAGCGATAGGTGTGGATGTTGGTTCCTTGTGCACGAAGACGGTCATATTGGATGGGGGGAATAATATCCTGTCATACGACATTATGCGGAGCGGGCATTACTACAAGGGCGCGGCTGAGGAGTCTATAAATAATGCTCTCAAGACAGCCGGCCTCAGAAAAGAAGATGTAGGGTACATACTCGGTACCGGTTACGGGAGAGGGGCCATATCCTCGGCTGATGGCCAGGTGACTGAGATAACTTGCCACGCTCGGGGAGCCACAAGGCTTTTTCCCAGGGTTCATACGGTCATTGATATCGGTGGTCAGGATAGCAAGGTAATAGGTATCGGTGACAATGGAAGGGTGACCAACTTTGTCATGAATGATAAATGCGCTGCCGGGACAGGCCGATTCTTAGAGGTTATGGCATCGGCGCTCTCTGTTGATATAGGAGAGATGGGTGATCTGTTTTTTGCGTCCGATAAGAATGTTGAGGTGAGCAGTATGTGTACCGTATTTGCTGAATCGGAGGTTATTTCACTCTTTGCTCAGGGTCACAAAAAGGCCGATATTGCCGCCGGCATAGCCGATTCTATTGCCCGGCGTGTAGTAGGTATGGTAGGACAGGTAGGTTTGAAGGAAGAGGTAATCATGTCAGGAGGGGTTGCAAAGAACGCCGGGGTTGCTCATGCGATCGGGAAGAGGATAGGGACGAAGCTCCTAATCGCTGATGAACCGCAAATAGTCGGTGCCCTCGGAGCTGCAATTATCGCTTCAGAACGAATATGAACCATTTGAAAAGGAGGTTGCAAATGGAGCTATCCTTGAATGAAGAACAAGAAATAATGAAAAGGAACGCCCAGAATTTTCTTAAGAAAGAATGTCCCACGAGTCTGGTGCGGGAATTGGCGGAAGATGATGAGGGGTTTTCTCCTGATCTCTGGCGTAAGATGGCCGATTTGGGCTGGATGGGCCTGATCCTTCCATTCGACTACGGGGGGAGCGAGGGGGATTTCCTCCACCTTGCCGTGCTTCTGGAAGAAATGGGAAGGGCATGTGCGCCCAGCTGGTATTTCTCCACCGTGGTTCTTGGCGCTCAGATTATCCTCGAGATAGGTACAGAGGAGCAAAAGAACAGGCTCCTCCCTCCCATCGCATCAGGTGAATCCATCGGAACCCTGGCCTTACTTGAGCCTCAATCCAAGTATAATCTGGCGAAAACCGATACGGCTTCCAACAAGAATGGGGATGACTTCTTCATAGATGGGGTGAAGCTCTTTGTACCTGATGTCCATATCGCCGACTGGATGGTTTGCGTCACCAGGGGGCAAGGCAAGAACGGGGGAGATCCGGGTCTCAATCTTTTCTTTGTGGAAACAAAAAGTCCGGGCATATCCACGACCCTGCTCAAGACCATATCCGATGACAAACTCTTTGAAGTTAAACTCGATGAAGTAAAGGTGCCCGCAGAAAACCGCCTTGGCAACGAAGAACAAGAGGCGGCGCAAGTACAGAAGATATTGCAGCGAGCGGCGCTTGCCAAGTGCGCAGAGATGGTTGGGGGGGCTCAGATGGTATTGGACATGTCCGTGGACTACGCGAAACAGCGTGTGCAATTCAAGCGTCCCATAGGGAGTTTCCAGGCTATTCAACACCATTGCGCCAACATGCTCATCGATCTCGACTGTTCTCGTTACATTACTTACTATGCGGCGTGGCTGTTGAGCGAAGGGATTCCGTGTGAAAAGGAGATGGCAATGGCAAAGGCGTTTACCAGTGAAGCGTACATCGATGTCGCCAGGTTGGGACAACAGGTACATGGCGGCACCGGGTTGATGGAAGAGCATGACATGCAGATGTATTTTCGCAACGCAAAGGCTTCAGCGCTGGCCTTAGGAAATGCAACCTTCCAGCGAGAGATAGTGGCCAGGGAGATGGGGCTTTAGTATCATAAAGGACAGGGGGAGGGAATAGATATGGATTTTCGTTTTTCGCCGGAAGAAGAAAAGTTTAGGGAAGAGATTCGAGACTTCCTGGATACATCTGTAACGGACGAGTTGGTCGAAGAGGTGGAAAGAGGGACAGAAATAGGCATAGGTCCCCAGACCTGGGAGCTTATGCAAAGGATGGGGGAAAGGGGGTGGTTGGCTCCTGCTTTTCCGAAAGAATATGGGGGGCTAGGCGCTACGCGCTGGCAGCAGTTTTTGCTCAGCGATGAAATGACGTACCGTCGGGCGTATCCTCTCCATTTGTGCGGCGTTGGGATAGTGGGGCCCACATTACTTCAATACGGGACCGATGAGCAGAAACAGGAATACCTCACACGCATAGCCAGGGGAGAGATAGAGTTCGCGCTCGGGTACACAGAACCGGAAGCCGGATCAGACCTTGCCAACCTGCAGGTCAGGGCCGAGCGAAAAGGGGATTTTTACATCATAAATGGGCAGAAAGTCTTCAATACCGGGTGCCATTTTTCTCAATATGTATGGCTTGCAGCCCGAACTGATCCTAATGTGTCCAAGCACAAAGGGATATCCCTCATGATTGCAGACATGAAGACCCCGGGTATTACTGTTCGCCCGTTGTGGGTCATGGATAATGACAGAACCAACGAGGTCTTCTATGATGATGTCAAGGTCCCGGTTAAGAACCTTATAGGCGAAGAAAACCGCGGTTTCTATTACATCCTTACTGCCCTGGCCCATGAAAGAAGTTTCCCCACAGGGGATCTTCGCCGTACCTTTGAAGAATTTGTCGAGTACGTGAAGGAAGAGGGATTAGGTGATGATCCATTGGTCCGGCAGAGTGTGGCACAACTTGCCACAGAGCTTCAGGCGCTGCAGCTGCTTGCCTATCGGGTGACCTGGCTGGTAGAGAACCATACTTCCCCCAATTGGGAGGCTCCGATGGTCAAGGTATACCTAACCGAATTTATGTGGAGGTTCAGTAATGCCGCCACAGAGATCATGGGGCCTTACGGGCAACTCCGGAAGGGATCCAAATGGGTGCCTCTTGTGGGCAGGATAGAACGCCTTTACCGCCATGCAGCCCGCCGCAACATATCCGCAGGAAGCTCTGAGATTCAGAGGAATACTATTGCAACCGTAGGGTTGAAACTCCCGCGGTGATTGTATGATGCCAAGAGGATGGTAACAAGCGTACCACCGGATGTCGCACTATGGGCATGGCCAAGACCAAGAGGGGAGCATGGAGAGGTATTGAACGGTATTTTGTCAATCGATTTGAGTCTCCAGGGATCAAATCAAAAAAGAGAAAGGAGGAATTAAAATGGATTTAGGGTTAGCAGGAAAAAACGTACTTGTTATGGGAGGCGCTTCAAACATAGGGAGGGCTATTTCGTTAACTTTTGCCGGAGAGAAGGCGAATGTCGTTGTGGGCGACTGGGATGACCAACAGGCAGAGAAGACAGCATCCGATATAACGAAACTCGGGGTTAAGGGTTTAGCTGTGAAGACGGATGTTACGAGCTGGGACAGTGTTCAGGATACCGTGAAAAAGGCCATCGACGAACTCGGCTCCATCGACATCCTCGTTAACAATGCCGGATGGGCTGTTGATCGACTCTTTACCGAGAAGCCGAGGAGTGAGTGGGAGCAAGAAGTAGCCATAAACTACTGGGGCGTCATAAACGGTATAAGGGCGGTCTTAGATCACATGATAGAGAGGAAAACGGGGAGTATCGTAAGTATAGGATCTGACGCGGGCAGGATGGGCGAGTACAGGGAGGCGGTCTACGCCGGCTGCAAGGGTGGCGTTATAGCCCTTACAAAAGCCGTAGCCAGAGAGAATGGCCGTTTTGGTATAAGACTCAATGTGGTATGCCCCGGGCTTACCCCCGGCAAGCTTGATGATTGCGGTGAGAAGAGTCTATGGAGAGGCGAAGAAGCCGATGTCTTTACACCTGAGGCGCAGGATAGGGCAAAGAAGGGATATCCCTTGAGGAAACTAGGTACACCTCAGGATATCGCCAATTCTGTTGTCTTCATCGCCTCTGAACGTGCGGGTCACGTAACCGGACAGACCCTGAGTGTAAGTGGCGGGTATACGATGATGTAGCCCCTTAAAATAATATTCTTCCCCTCTCCCCTAAGGGGGAGGGGGCTGTTCGAGGGGTCTGTCCAACAACGGGGGAGATGTCAGGGACGGTAATGGGGTTCAATAAGAAAAGAACAATTGAAGGAGGGAAAAATGAGACTGGAAGGGAAGGTTGCCATCGTAACCGCTGCTGCAGGATCAGGCATCGGGCAGGGTGTGTCTTGGGCATTGGCCAGGGAAGGCGCAAACGTTGTGGTCAGTGACGCCCACCCGAAGAGACCATTTGAGGTAGCTGAGAAAATCACGTCTGAAACGGGGCGGGAGGCTTTAGGCGCCGTATGTGATGTGACGAAAGCAGATGCCATAGATAAGATGGTAAAAGCCACATTGGACAAGTTCGGTAAAGTAGATATCTTGATTAATAATGCTGGTGGAAATAAGCTTCAACAAGTCGTCGATATGGACGAGGAAGTTTGGGATTTCGTAATAGATGTGAACCTTAAATCTACATTTCTTTGCTCTAAGGCGGTACTTCCCAGCATGATCAAGCAGAAGTACGGAAGGATAGTGAATCTTTCCTCATCCATATTCCTGGTTGGTTCCACTGATGGAGAGGCCCATTATACTTCTGCAAAAGCAGGGGTTGTGGGATTTACCCGTTGCTTGTGCAGAGAGGTGGGGAAGCATAATGTAACGGTTAATTGTATTGCACCGGGTCTTATAATGAACGAATTTCTTCTCAAGATCTATCCGCAAGAATACTTTGATGAATTCGAAAAGGACGTTCCCCTGGGAAGAAGCGGAAAGCCTTCAGACATAGCCGGTGCAGTCCTGTTCCTCGTTAGTGATGACGGGAGCTATATGACAGGCCAGACACTATCTGTAAGTGGTGGGTGGACACTCTACTAAACATAGACTCACGTGGTGGTAGACTCCCCGGTTCGATAATCAATACGGCCATTCCCCATACCATGCCCGGGGTCTTATGAGGCACTTGATAAAAACCCTGTTGGAGATGTGTTTCCAACAGGATTTATAACAAATAGCCGCTGTCCCTGCTATCCCAAAAATAAGTAAGGGCACCCTATCATGATTCGATAGAGTGCCCTTCTTTTTTCTGCTCAGAACAGTAAGTTAAACTACAGTAACATTTACCGCAGCAGGGCCTTTGGTGCCTTGCTCTACGTCAAAGGTAACCTCGTCGCCTTCATTGAGAGACTTGAAGCCGGTTGCATTGATCCCTGAATGATGAACGAATACATCTGGCCCATCTTCTTGCTCGATAAAACCATAACCTTTGCGCTCATCAAACCATTTCACTCTTCCATTAGCCATTGTGACACCCTCCTTTCAAAAAAAATTACCATGGTTCCATACTTCAGGTTGCCACTTTTGACAAATGGATCTTCCCCTCAGAACGAAACTAGCCAGCCAAAACAGCAAGCCCTCATGATTTTAAATATGATAACGTATATTTTCATTAAAATCAAGTTATTTCATTTGTAACTTTTGTATCAGCTTTTGGCATCTTTCATTCAACTTCAAAAGTAGTTTACACTTTTCCTAACTTGTGCAGTTACACGAAAAGTTACAAGTGCCAAAAGTTTGAAGTGCCAAAATTAATTTGGGAGCGCCTCTTGCAGTCGGACTCCAGGGAGTTGTTAGCTGGCCAACTAGTTTCCATCCAGAAATGGCTATTTTTCCCCTGAGCTGCGTTCTCCTCTGGTTTCCGCCTGCGACGTACGATCATGTATGCCTCGGCGCAAACCGTCGTGCGGCCTTGCTCAGAGAAAAAAATGCTCATTTCTGAATTGAAAACCAACTCGTGCCCATTTTCTTAAGAAGTCCATTTCTGGATGGACACCAACTAGTTCAATCGGTTTTGCCTTCTGTCATTGAAGAATAAGAACATAATGGTCGCGAACAACGCCAAACAAAACCCAAAGATGAATGTGGCCTCTGGGCTGATTCTGTCCCACAGGAACCCGGCTATGAATCCGCCTGGCAATGCTGTCAAGCCAATTGCGGCATGAAAGGTGCCCAAGGCTGTTGCCCTTAGATGCTCTGGGGCTAAGTCGGCGACGAAGGCTCGTTGCGTACCATCGATCGCCGCGAAGGCAATACCGTAAACTCCAAACCACAGTGCAACCATGGGAAAACTTGTGCTAATTGCCAGACCGAGGGAAATTACTGTAAACAGTAGATAACCACCTATCAGAATAGGTTTTCTGCCAACTCGATCAGACAAAGTTCCCAGCGGCATTGCACAGATCGTGTAAATGGTATAGAACAGCACATAGAGGAGGATTGCCGAGTTATCTGCGAGTCCGACGTCAAGTGCCTTCAATAACAGAAAAGCATACCCGAAATGACCCAACGCAAATATCGAGCAGATGAGGATGAGCAATCTCAAGTTTGCGGGCAATGCCTTGAGGCTCAAACTGGGACGTGATTGTTTTGCCTCTATGGGCTTTACCTTGGGCTTCTCCCTGACGAAGTGGATTGCCATCACTGCAATGAGCCCAGGCACTACTGCAAAAAGGAAGATGTTCCTGTATCCCAAGGTCGGTAGCAAGGCAAACGCCAGAAGCGCTCCTAGAATGGAACCAATGCCGTCCATAGCTCGATGAAAGCCGAAAGCCTTGCCTTTGAAGCACTCACCGCAGGATTCGGCTACTAGGGCATCACGAGGGGCGGTTCTCAATCCCTTGCCGATTCTCTCTATGACTCTAATAAAAAGTACCAAGCCCCAGATGTTGGCCAAGGCAAAAAGGGGCTTGGTTACCGCGGACAGAGAATAGCCGAAAAGAATGAACGGCTTCCTTCGTTGCAGCTTATCTGACCAGTATCCGGACACAACCTTAATGAAGGATGCTGTTGTCTCTGCTGCTCCTTCAACGATTCCCACAGCTGAAGCCCCAGTGCCCAAGACACTGACCAAGAAGAGAGGGATCAACGGAAAAACCATCTGACTGCTGAGATCTGTGAACAGACTCACCATCCCTAGCGCAAACACGTTTCTGGTGATCCCACTAAAAGCTGATTTTCGCATTAGTGGCTCTCAAACAATTCCCCGAAGAGTTCCTGCACCTTTTGTTTGGCTGCTTCCAGTGCCCTCTTGCCCATCGGAGTGCTCGCATAAATACAGCGAATATGCCCGCCGTATGTCTCTTTGGAGGAAATGAGATAGAGGATTCGGAAAAAAAATAATTTACCCATAAAGGAGGGTTAGGAACGTGGACGAAATAACTTCCCCAACTGACCCATTAGGTACAACGTCTGAATAGAATAGTGACTAGAAAAATAAATAAATCAAGTTTCCTGAAAAAAGTTAAAGACTTATTGGTCACAAGATGCTTTAATAGCGGACATTACTTTATCAAGAAAGGAATTTTCGCTATGTCTTGTGACTCGGATAAAGGTCAGGTTAAAAAGGAACGGGCAAACAGAATATTTCCATATGATCGTTCAATAGAACTAAAAATGATTTCAATATACACACTTTACTCAGAAAAAGATAGAAGACTTTATGCCGCGGCTGAAGCCTTAAAATTAGGTTATGGCGGCATTAGTTATATCTCGGGAGTTCTGGGTTGTGATAAAAAGACGATATTACGAGGAATATTGGAGCTCAACCATCCTGAATAAAAGAGTAAAAGGGACAGGCAAATAATACTTGATAAAAGGATAAAAGGGATAAAAAGGGATAAAAGGGACAGGCAAATAATACTTGACAGACCGGAAGAGTATCGCTGGTGTTCATTGGGGTATCATATACAGACCAACAACAATGATGGTCTTCTCTCTCTGGACTTCGGTTTAAGGGAATTCGGTATGAAGACGGATGATGAGAGGTTGAGAAAGTACCGTGAATATGTATATGAGAAGGGATCTATTTCCGGCATTGAGAAAGAGAGATCAAAAGGTTTCGAGAT
>DAOWME010000096.1 GCA_030643245.1 Deltaproteobacteria bacterium | reverse complement strand
CAGGCCATCTTCGCCCGATCTTCAAACACAAAATCCTCGAAATAGTTAAGACTATTCCTGTGGTTTTGTATTTTCAGATCGAACAAATCCAACCTAAATCTGAGCGCCAGCTTGAGGAAGTTATTTCAGCCCCGTCCCTTATCCGGAAAGACGTTTCCGTATCTCATCCAGGACACTGTCCTTATTAATCAAGACAACTTCTCCGGTCCTTCTCGACTTCAGCTCTACCACATCTTCCTTGAGTGTTCTCTTACTCACCGTCAAACGAATGGGTATCCCTATGAGGTCCGCATCTTTGAACCGTATACCGGGACTCTCATCCCGATCATCAAGAAGCACATCATAGCCTTCTTCATTAAGGGATCGGTACAGGAACTCGGACGTGTCCCTCACCTCGTTCTTATCGATGTTAATCGGTAAGATCAGGACCTGAAAAGGGGCGATGGGTACCGGAAATATGATGCCGTCTTCGTCATGGTTCTGTTCGATTGCGGCGGCCACGGTTCTCCCCACGCCGATGCCGTAGCAACCCATGACGATCAGCTGTTCCTTGCCGTTGGCATCAAGGAAGGTTGCGCCCAAGGCCTCGCTGTATTTTGTGCCCAGTTTAAAGACGTGCCCCACTTCGATCCCTCTGCTCAACCTCAACTTCCCGTTACACCTGGGACACGGGTCGTCTTCTGTCACCATCCTGATATCTGCAAAGGCATCCACCTTGAAATCATCGAGGTTCACATTGGTGAAGTGCGCATCCCCTTCGTTCCCTCCGGTAACAAAACCGGACATCTGCCGGACGGCATTGTCAGCCGTTATACTTACGCCCAGGCCCACAGGCCCGGCAAATCCCCTTGGCGCATGGGTTGTCTCGGCAATTGTCTCATCCCCGGCAAGACTCAACTCATTACAACCGAGTACGCTTCTCAACTTGGCTTCGTTTACCTCATGGTCACCTCGAACAAGTATGGCAACCGCCCCCTTGTCGGACTCATATATCAAGGTTTTAACGAGGTCCCGGGAGGGCACCTTGAGGAAACCTGTAACCTCTTCCACTGTCTTCATGCCCGGTGTGGAAACCTTATTCATACCTTTCCGGGGCCTAGGTCTATCCCCCGAGACGAAGTCCGTCCCCTTTATCTCGGCCTTCTCCACATTTGCGGCATAACTGCAGGAATCACAACTCACGATGGCATCTTCCCCGGAGTCGGCAAGCACCATGAATTCATGGGAGAAGCTCCCTCCGATCGTGCCGGTATCGGCCTCTACGGCTCTGAACTCCAATCCGCACCTCTCGAATATTCGATTATAGGCCTCAAACATCCGATCATAACTCTCTTCAGCACTACCTTCATCGGCATCGAAGCTGTAAGCATCTTTCATGGTGAACTCTCTGCCCCTCATCAAGCCGAACCTGGGGCGGATCTCATCACGGAATTTCGTCTGAATCTGATAGAGGTTCAATGGGAGCTGACGATAAGACCTTATCTCCCTTCTTATCAAATCGGTAATCACCTCTTCATGGGTTGGGCCGAGACAGAAGTCACGACTATTCCGATCCTTGAACCTCAGAAGCTCTTTTCCGTATAGGTTCCACCTTCCACTCTCCTCCCAGACGTCGGAAGGCTGAACACTGGGGAGTGTTACCTCCTGCCCCCCCGCCCTGTTCATCTCTTCCCGTATGATCTGTTCAACTTTGTTGAATATCCTTCTCGCAAGAGGGAGATAAGAATAGATACCCGTTGCCAGTTTCCGGATCATCCCCGCTCTCAGCATGAGCTTGTGACTAATAACCTCGGCCTCGGCAGGATCTTCCTTTAGAGTGGGAATCAACATCTTCGAATAACGCATATACTGCTCCAATTTATGTTTTTCTTGGCACTAGAATTGCCATAATATTATCAGATAAAAGCTATTAAGGGACGTGGCCGACATTCAAATATACAGACGAGACTTGTCATCCCACTACACTTACAGCCTTATGCCGGAATGTAGTTCATAAGAAACAAACGAAACAAGTAGCCGGCAAGCGGCACACCTGCCCAACTGCACAGGTCGAAAAAATTGATTTCCATCCTCATTGGGCATCCTTCATAAAAGCTATAAAGTAGTTTACACTTTCGAATAAAAAAAACGGTCTCGGCACGGATTCAACGGTGGTCAAATTTTAACCCGTGCAGCTGTTTGAGCGTTTTAGTGAGCGTTAAGAAAGAACAGGGGGAAAGGCCCTTTTTTAGAATGTTTGTAGTTCCAAAACCTATAGGTTAAATTTAATAGCTATAGAGTGTTCTTTCTTTATGCTCACTTAGATGCGAGTTCTGCACGGGTTAAAATTTGACCACCGTTGAAGCAGCCATAATTTCAAAAGTGTAAACCGATATATGAAGGACGCCAAGATGAGATGCATAGTTGGGGAAGTTATTTCGGCCACGTCCCTTAGTAGCGTGCTTTCCAGCTATGGCGTCCTTGTACTTCATAAAAATAACGGCGCCCGCCATCAGGCTGTTTATCCCAAACGCCAAATTTCCTCTCGTTCTCTATGCGCTTTTTCGTATCTAGCATTTTATCCGCTATGGTATACCAAACCGGAGCCCAACCGACGGCTTAGCTTTTCATCAAAGCGCTTGCCGCAATAACCCTCTGAATCTCATTGCTTCCCAGTATTACCTCGTTAAACTTCGACTCCCTGTACAGCCTTTCAACGGCATATTCCTTTGTCAAACCATAGGCGCCATGAACCTGTACGGCATCAGAAGCCACTTCCCTGACTGCGGCGCCGGTGAATATTTTCAGTTCTGCGGATTCAGCGGCGAGGTGTTCTCCTTTGTCCATCTTTGCGCCCACAGAATATAGAAAGGCGCGACTGGCGGATATCTTTGAGGCCATGGTTGCCAAGTTCCATTGAGTCATTTGAAATTTTACTCCGATTGGAACCCCCCTGTGTGTCTTTTCCTTTGCGTATTGTATTGCAAGGTCCAAAGCCGCTCGGCCCAGACCTATATTGCCTGCACATGCCGCTATTTTTGCGAAGACCTCCACGCCCAATAATATGGAGAAGCCTTGGTTTTCTTCTCCAAGAATATCCCTGCTTTCCACCCTGGCGTCTTCCAGTATGATGTCACCATTGTCCGTACCCTCAAAAGCGATAAATTCCTCTCTTTTCCCTACAATATATCCAGGATTTTGTGTGTCCACGGCAAAGGCTGTTACCGCTTCTCCGGTCCGGGCAAAGATCACAGCTATGTCCGCAATGGACGAATTGGTTATAAATCTTTTCGTTCCGTTGAGGACCCAGTGATCCCCGTCTTTGACTGCCTTGAGCTGTACCTGTTTTGGGTCAGACCCGGTACTCGGTTCAGTGAAGGCCCAGGCACCCTTTACTGAACCTGTCAGTAATCCCTTGAGATATTTCTCTTTTAGGTAATCGCTTGCATAGGAGAGAAAACCGTATCCAACCATGGAACATACAAGAGGATAGAATATACATGGGAAATAAGCATAAGCCAATTCCTCCATAGCCAAAAGAAAGCTAATATAGGTGCCACCGGACCCACCCCATTTTTCCGGAAAAGGCAGGCCGCTTATCCTCAAATCCGTGATCTTTTCGAGTAGATCGTCGGGTAGTTTCTTATCTTTCTCTATCTGACCGACTAATGGTGCAATTTCTTTCCTGGCAAACCGGCTTATTGTCTTCCTGATATTGAGTTCTTCCTGGGTGAAATTGTAGTTCATCTCAAACCTCCTTTTGAGCTTTGTAATATTACCAAAAGATTATTATATCGATATTTTCTTACCTCGGAAAGTACCAAAGAGATTTTTTGTTGTCAAGGGGTATGTTGTTTAGGAGGTCAGGCATAGTTGGAAGTGGTGAGCGCCGCAAATGGAGCTTGACGGAGAATATAATCGATTATAGAATATGATCTATAATCTTGGAAGGAGCTTAATATCATGCCATATGTTCCTGGTTACGTTGAATTACACAGAAGTGGCGAGTTACAGAAAAGAATCGATACACTACGAGAGATCCTTAAGGAATGCGAGTTATGCCCGCGGAAGTGCGGAGTAAACCGTCTGGAAGGTGAGGTGGGTTTCTGCGGGGCCGGAGCGGAGTTGGTTGTATCGAGTGTCTCCCCTCATTTTGGGGAAGAGCCGCCATTGGTCGGATTTCGTGGGTCCGGTACCATCTTCCTGACCCACTGCAATTTAAGGTGTGTCTTCTGCCAGAATTACGACATAAGTCACATGGGAAATGGTTACGTAACCACTCCATCAGAGATGGCAAAGAAGATGTTGAGGTTACAGGGAATGGGGTGTCACAACATCAATTTCGTTACCCCTACCCATTACGTTCCTCAGATTGTCGCTTCCTTGCCGGAGGCAATAGATTCCGGGTTGAGGCTTCCCCTGGTATTCAACTGCGGAGGATATGAATCTCTCGAGGTAATCAAACTCCTGGCGGGGATCATCGATATCTATATGCCGGACGTCAAGTATTCTAATGGAGAAGTTGCAAAGAGATACTCTGCATCTCCTGATTATCCTGAAGTCATAAAAGAGGTGCTTCCAGAGATGCATCGTCAGGTTGGTGATCTAAATATAGATAAGGATGGGATCGCTGAGAGGGGGTTGTTGATCAGGCACCTGGTTATGCCTGAAGGACTGGCAGGCACTTACGACCTCATGGAGTTTATAGCTACAGAGATATCGAAGGATTCCTACGTTAATATCATGGCCCAATATCGTCCCATGTACAGGGCAGCCGAGTTTCCTGAGTTAAACCGGAGGATCACCGTGGAAGAATATCAAGAAGCCATAGAGATTGCCGGAAAGGCCGGGCTGCACAGGGGATTTTAGACGAGTATCCCTGACAGGGTGAGCAGTATTTTCGTATCTTCATGCAATTCATCAACGAGCCCTGATACTGCATCCCTGCTTACCCATACGGCCTCTCCCACATCGTCATCCGGTTGGAGGGTTCCATCTATTACAGTTGCCATGTAATCTATATAGATCACATGGAGCTCGACTTCATCTCCTGATTTTACGATTCTTTCAAAGGGTTCTACTGGTGTTTTTAAATCAACACGGAGGTGAGTTTCTTCCTCCACCTCCCTCTTAATCCCATCCTCTATGGTTTCGCCAAGTTCCAGTTTTCCCCCGGGACAGATCCACTTTTCCTGCCAGAACCCCTCTCTCTCCGGGACATGTTTTACGAGGAGGATCCTGCCTTTTTCGTCCTCGATGACCGCCCCTACCGCAACGGTGATTCTATTTTTTTCCATGGACGTTCTTCCCCTTTCCCCTGAATATAATCCTTATGGGTGTCCTATCGAACCCGAAGCTCTCACGGATTCTGTTTATTATATATCTCTTATACGAAAAGTGAATCCCTTTGGGATAGTTGACGAAGATAACGAATGTGGGGGGCCTTGTGGAGACCTGAGCTATATAGTATAGTTTTAGCTCTTTGTTTCTATAGAATGGCGGAGAATGAGAGCGGACAATCTTTTCAAGTAACTTGTTTAAGTCAGGCGTCGCGACGCGCCCCCGGTGCTGTTCCGCCACCCCGTCTACTAAGTCCATAACCTTCAGTATCCTCTGTCCGGTGAGAGCCGAAACAAAGATTACAGGCGCATACGGCATAAACTTCAAGTTGTCCCTGATATCCTCTTCATACCTGGCGGCAGTGTGGGTATCCTTTTCCACCAGATCCCATTTGTTCACCACCAGAACACTGGCCTTCCCCTTATCATGTGCCAGGCCGGCTACCCTGGCATCCTGCTCTGTTATGCCTTCTTCACCATCTATCAGGATAAGTGCCACATCGGATTTGTCAATGCTCCTCAGTGCCTGGACAATGCTGTATTTTTCCAGTTGGCGGCTAATCTTCCCCTTCCTCCTGATCCCTGCCGTGTCTATCAAGAGGTATTTTCTTTCTCCTATCTCAACACGCGTATCTATTGCATCCCTGGTGGTTCCGGGTTTGTCGCTGACGATCACCCGTTCATCCCTGAGGACCTTATTGACCAGCGAGGATTTCCCTACGTTTGGTCTGCCGAGTACAGCTATCTTTAACAAATCTTCATCGTCTTCCTCTTTAGAGGATTGAGGTAGAAGGTTTATCGCGTCATCCAGCAGATCCCCAACACCTCTTCCATGCTCCGCTGATATTGGGTACAGGGTTTCCACACCCAGCTCGTAAAAGGCATATATATCTCCCTCCTGTCTTTGGCCGTCGATCTTGTTCACGACATGTAGTAAGGGCTTGGTCCCCTCTCTCAGTTTCTTGGCAACCTCCATATCTCCGGGCGTAAGTCCCTCTCTACCGTCGGTCAGGAAGATAATCAGATCTGCCTCTTCTATGGCCAATTGGATCTGCTGGACGATGTGTTCATCAACCTCACTTTTGATCTCGGTTTCAAATCCACCGGTGTCAATTAACAAGAAATCTACCCCGTCCCAATGGACGTCAGCATAGTTTCTGTCTCTAGTCGTACCTGGTTCATCAGCTACAATAGCCTTTCTCTTTCTTGCAATCCTGTTGAAGAGGGTCGATTTGCCCACATTAGGTCTGCCAACAATTGCAACTACAGGTTTCATTCACTTACCTAGTGTCCATCCAGAAATGAGGATTTTTGTTCAAGATCAAGGCATGCGAAAAAAATAACCGCAGGCATATATTTGATATTCTGAGGATTATTTTTTGAGCATAACGTAGATATTGGGCAAAAAGACCATTTATGGATGAACACTACCTATAACCCATCTTTCTCAATGCCTTAATATCTTTACTCCAGCCTTTTTCAACCTTTACCCATAATTCAAGGTAGACCTTGGCCCCCAGAAGACTCTCAATATCAATTCTTGCCAGCTTACCGATCTCTTTTAACATCCTTCCCTTCTTGCCTATCAGCATACCCTTCTGGGACGGTTTCTCCACATGGATCGTAGCCCTTATGATTACGACATTTTTATCCTTCTTCTCTTTAAAATCCTCTACTACAACGGCCACGGAGTAAGGTATCTCTTGCGACGTTAGATTGAAGATCTTTTCCCTTATTATCTCTGCTGCGATAAAACGTTCGGGCAAATCAGTAATCATATCTTCGGGAAAATACCTTGGCCCGAAGGGGAGCAAGCCCTCCACTTCTTTTACCAATTCATCTACCCCTTCTCCTGACAAGGCCGAAACTGGTATAATCTTTTCAAAATTACACAGTTTGCTGAATTCATACATCAGAGGGAGAAGGGAATCCCTTGTTGAGAGATCAATCTTATTTATCACCAGGATGACCGGTGTCTCAACCTTTTCGAGGGTCTTAATAACAAACCTGTCTCTGTCGCCAAGAGGCGTGTTGGCCTCAACCATAAGGAGGATAATATCCACCTCGCCGTAAGTCCTTGTTGCCTCCTTCACCATGAACATATTGAGTTTTGACTTTGCCCTGTGGATTCCAGGTGTATCGAGAAAGACCATCTGAGCATAGGTCGTATGTTTGACACCCAGGATTCTGTTTCTCGTAGTCTGTGGTTTCCTGGAGACGATCGCAATCTTTTCTCCAAGAAGACGGTTCAACAAGGTGGACTTCCCTACATTTGTCCAACCGATGATGGATATAAACCCTGATTTGATTTTATCTACGTTCTGTGTGGTTTCCAAAACCCTTTATCCGTGCATTTGTTGTGGATGGAAACTAGTTCGAAATCGCTTCCAGTTCTTTGCGTTCAATATAAGAGATGTATGGACCATTGATCAGCTCAACCGTGTTCCTTTTTACACTGTCCTCGGTGATAACCTCTATCTCTTTCAACCCATACCTTTCCCTGAGTTTAGAGATATTCCTGTTTTTCTGACCACAAAAATAAGAATAGTCTTTAGAATTTATTCGAAAACGCAAGCTTTCTCGGGGCTGGTGATCCCTGTCAGCCAGTCGGACCGACATGTCAAAGAAGATGGATGACTCCACTAGTTGGCGAAAAGACGGGTGAAAGGGGCCCGCTATAATGGTTCCTTTCTTTTCTAATTGTGGGGTGGGTTGTAACCCCAACCTTACAACCGGAATATGAGCATTATCCAATTTCAGGAGGGCTTTTTCACACACATATACAGCCTCATCCAACGTCATCGGTGAAAACCTTCCTTTCGAATAAAGTTCCTCTAGCGGGGTATCCTTAATGACCAGGGTGGGATAAATACGCACAAAATCCGGTTTCATGGCAATAACCCTGTCCACAGTATACATGATTTGCTTAGGGGTATCACCGGGCAAACCGGGCATTATCTGAAGACCAACCTCCAGCTTGTGTTCTTTAATTATCTTTACAGCACTTTCCACGTGGGACGAGGTATGTCCTCTTCCGGAGAGTGCCAATACCCTGTCCACCATGGATTGGACCCCAAGTTCAATAGTCTCGACCCCATAATCTATCAGAAGACGCACAATATCGGGATCAATATAGTCCGGACGCGTAGAAATCCTAAGGGAGTGCACTTGTCCATCTTTGATAAAATCACAGGCTTTCGACAATAAGGATTTTTGAATATCCGAATCAATGCCTGTGAAACTCCCCCCGTAGAAGGCAATCTGAGTTCTCAGCCGTCCCCTTCCTGGCCGGGTTATAATATACTCCTTTACAGTCTTCTCCAGAAGGTCCGGAGTTACCTCAGGACGGGATACCCCACTGATCTTACTTTGGTTACAGAAGATACATTGGTGTGGACATCCTAGATGGGGCACGAAGATGGGGATGATGAAGTAACGCATATGGAAGTCCCTGTCATACTTAAACGGAGAGGGTCCGCTATTGATCTTTGACTTCCGGTAATCCTCGTTGGTTTTTCAGGAGTGTCTCCAAAGCCTTCTTGGCAGCATTTTGTTCTGCCTGCTTTTTGTTCTTACCCAAACCTTTCCCGAAAAACTTACCGTGTATCAAGATATCGATCTCGAAGGTCTTGTCGTGGTCAGGCCCGGACTGGTCGGTTAGCACATATTTAGGGGTGGCTTTGAAGGAGCCCTGGGAATACTCCTGAAGCTGGCTCTTGAAGTCTTTGTAGAAACCCTCTTCGCTTTCTTCGGCCAATATTTCGGAAAAATGCTTTTCAATCACCTTAAACGCATTCTTAAAACCCTTGTCAAGGTATATAGATGCCACAAGGGCCTCATACGCTGCGGCCAGTATGGAGTCTTTATCTCTCCCTTTTGTGAGTTCTTCCCCTTTTCCCAAGAGAAGGTAGTCCCCGAGTCCCAGGTCCCTAGCTATGGAAGAGAGTCGCGTTTCATTTACTACTGCGGCTCTGGCTTTGGATAGGTCTCCCTCTCTGTATTGGGGAAATTTATCCATTAACAGGTGGGTGATTATCACATCGAGGACAGCATCACCCAAAAGCTCAAATCTCTCGTTATCCTGGGATACTTCAAATCTATTCTCGTTAGCGAAAGAAGTGTGGATAAGTGCCTGGTCCAGAATATCTACGTGTCTGAATTTGCAAGATACCCTCTTTTGCAATTCCCTAAGCTTTTTTAGCCTGGTTTTTTCCATTTTGGCACTTAATCCTTTTAAGTTATTTCGGCCTCGCCCCTTAGTTTTGTGAGGATACCATATTTCGGCTTTTTCTGTCAATACCCGCGTGAACTGTCCCGGCAGTTACAATTTCAGCGGAACCATTCACGATCATGCCCTTGTTTCCCCCACAGGCCTGACGCGGCCAATCCAAGATGAAACTGTTGAATGGTTCTGTTTTTTCTTGACATTCTTGCCTTACTTTCCATAGAATAATAAAGAAACGGGCCGCACAGCAGGGCATTTAAAAAAATCGTTTTGACGCGTCCATTTTGGGAAAGCGTGACTCGTAAAGGGGAAATATTTAAGCTGATTGTTTTGAGAATTAAAATCTGAGTCTGACGCAGAGATTGCGGAAAATTTCTATTTATGGATGGACTTCTTGAGAAAAGGGCACGAGTTGGTTTCCAATTCAGAAATGAGCAATTTTTTCTCTGAGCAAGGCCGCACGACGGTTTGCGCCGAGGCGTACATGATCGTACGTCGCAGGCGGAAACCTGAGGAGAACGCAGCTCAGGGGAAAAAGGGCCAT
>DAOWME010000069.1 GCA_030643245.1 Deltaproteobacteria bacterium | reverse complement strand
TAATTCATTTT
The DNA here is from genome assembly GCA_030643245.1 of Deltaproteobacteria bacterium. GTDB lineage: Bacteria > Desulfobacterota > UBA8473 > UBA8473 > UBA8473 > JAUXHQ01. Next base: position 11,813 of record DAOWME010000069.1, on the reverse strand, counting down.
TTTTCGTTTCCCGACTGGATTCCCGCCTTCGCGGGAAAGACGGAACTTTATGCACTATTTCTTTATTGTCATTCCCGCGAAGGCGGGAATCCAGAATTGAAAAAGTGTAAACTGATAAATGAAAGATGCCCAATTAAGAATTAAGAATTAAGAATTGGCCTTGATAATCGTTTTATCTGTTTTTATCATTTTGTCCAAAGGGGAATTTTTTACCATTTGTCGCTACGCTTGAAATTATAACTGACCCCTGTGAACAGTTACAAGTTACCAGCTTAGTAATTAGAGGCAAACGAAACTCTTAAATTTTCATTCTTAACTCTTAATTCGCATTAGCAATAAGCTTATAAGCTGTTAAGTAAAAAAAGAGTTCCATTTTAACAGCTTATAAGCTCAACTGATGAACAAGGACTGTTGAATGGGTGAAGGATTCGAACCGATTATAGTGGGTTTTGCATGTAACTGGTGTTCCTATGCCGGGGCTGACCTGGCCGGCACATCAAGGATCAAGTATCCTCCGAACATAAAGTTAATCAGGGTAATGTGCACAGGGAGGGTTACCCCTGCCTTTGTATTAAAGGCCTTCCAGGATGGTGCGGATGGGGTTCTGGTTGCAGGATGTCATCCGGGAGATTGTCACTACATATCGGGGAACTTAAAGTGTGAAAAGATCATGGAGACAACCTGGAAATTAGTAGACCTGCTCGGTATCGGAAGAGAGCGGCTTCGTCTGGAGTGGGTTTCGGCTTCTGAGGGGAGTAGGTTTGCTCAAGTCGTAACGGAATTTACTGACCATATTAGGGAGATCGGGCCTCTCTCAGGGGAATCTCAAGGATGAATTTGGAAGATATCATACGAGAAACAAAGGCGTATTACTGTCTGGGATGTGGCGTGTGTACATCGAGTTGCCCTGTAGCCAGGATTTTACCCTCCTTTTCTCCGAGACTTCTGGTGGAAAAGGCCCTCCTTGGTTTTGGGGATGAGATTCTCAAGGATAAAGAACTCTGGTCCTGTTTAACTTGTGCAAGGTGCACAAACCGTTGTCCTGCCGGCGTGGACTATCTCAATTTCGTGAAAGATATGAGGATAGAAGCCAAAAAACTGAGGCAGGAGGGCATTGCAGCCCATGATGGGATACTCAATACCGTAATGGAGCTTCAGACCATGAACCTTAAGCAGGACAGGCTATCATGGATAACCGATGATCTCCGTGTTGCAGAGAAGGGTGAGTATTTCTATTTCGTTGGATGTCTGCCTTACTTTGAACTCGTCTTTGGTAATGAAGGGTATTGTGATGTTGGTGTTAACCCCCTTGAAAGAGCCGTAAATACCGTGAGGATACTCAATAAGATTGGGATTGAACCGGTTGTCAGTAATGATGAGAGGTGCTGCGGGCATGATCTCTTATGGAATGGGGATTTGGACGGGTTTAAGAGGTTGGCTGAACTTAATATAAGGACCATAAAGGATAGTGGGGCAAAGAAGGTAATCTGTGTCTGCCCCGAAGGATACATGACACTGAAACGGGATTATCCTTTATATTTCGGCGAACAAGACCTCGAGGTGGTTCACCTGTATCAACTCCTCCGAGATGAGTTAGGACGGGGGCAGTTAAACTTTGTTGAAGACAACTCGGATGTCCCCCGAAAAGTTACTTTTCACGACCCCTGCTCTCTGGGAAGGATTGCCAAGATATACGAAGAACCGAGGGAGATACTCTCCGGTATCCCGGGGATAGAACTCGTAGAGATGCAAAGAAACAGGGCCGATGCCATATGCTGTGGTACAAGCGGGTGGGTCAATTGCTCCACTTGCTCGAAGCGGATTCAGATGGACAGGCTGAAGGAGGCAGAGGATACGGGAGCGGATACCCTTATAACGGCCTGTCCTAAATGTGATATCCATCTGAATTGTGCCAAGTACAATTCAGATGTCAAGATCGGCATAAGGGACATCACCGATATAATAGTAGAAAAGATGATCTGATAGCAGAAATTTTAAAACTCATTTGAATTATGCCTTTAAGCCGTTTGTAACTCATAATTGAGTTTCAAAATTTCCGGATAGGAGATATTCATATGCCCAAGGATGTGCTCGTGATCGGGGGCGGAATTGCGGGAATACAGGCCTCATTGGATCTTGCAGACATGGGGGTTAATGTCCATCTGGTAGAACGGTTGCCTAGTATTGGCGGGAAGATGGCCCAGCTGGACAAGACGTTTCCCACCAATGATTGTGCCATCTGAATACTCTCGCCCAAGATGCTGGATGTCGGTCGACATCCCAACATTGATCTTTTGGCTTACAGCGAAGTCGAGAAGCTGGAAGGCCGGTCCGGAGATTTCAAGGTCACGGTTCGCAGGAAGGCACGTTACGTTGAGGAGGACAAGTGCACAGGTTGTGGTGCGTGCAAGGAAAAGTGTCCTACCGTAGTTCCCGATGCATTTAATGTAGGACTGGGAGACCGTAAGGCCATATACAGTTGGTTTGCCCAGGGCATTCCCTCAACCCACACCATCGACCCTGAACACTGTCGTCAATTGAAGGGAAAGAAATGCGGTGTCTGCGCTAAGACCTGCCTGGCTGAGGCCATCAATTTCGACCAGAAGGACAGGCTGGTGGAAATCGGGGTTGGGGCCATCATCGTTGCCACCGGTTACGACGTATTTGACCCGTCACAGATTTTCGAATATCGATATAAAGAGATCCCCAACGTGGTTACATCCATAGAGTTTGAAAGGCTTCTGAGCGCCAGTGGTCCCACTGCCGGCCATGCGGGTAGACCTTCCGACCTCGCAGTGGAAGCTGAGATCGAAGCGCTTGAAAAGAAGGCAGGGAGATTACAGAGGGCTATCACCAAATTTGAAGATAAATATGTAGAGAGTTCTTCTGCGTTCTCCAAGAAGTATCAAGACGGTGAATATAAGGATGACAAAGACCGGAAGAGATGGGCAGACAAGTATGCGGAGCACTTGGCCATTCTAGAGACCATTGAGCCCATCAAAAAGAAGGCCGAAGGTTTTACTGTTGCCAAAAGGCTCGCCTTTATACAGTGCGTTGGTTCCAGGGATTTCCGCTTCTATCCGTTTTGCTCCGGTTATTGCTGCATGCACTCGATCAAGGAGGCCATTATCGCACACGAACACGAGACTGAGACGACCTCTACGATCTTCGGCATGGATATACGCGCTGTTGGAAAAGGGTTTGAGCAATATAAGATAAGGGGCGGCAACAATTCCAACATCACATATATCCGCGGACGGGTTGCGGAAATAATGGAGGGCCCTGACAATAACCCTGTCGTGACTTATGAAGACACGCGTGAGAGAAGGGTAAAGAGCGAGGAGTTCGACATGGTGATCCTGGCCACGGCTTGTGCCCCTGGCAGAGGCACCATCGAAACGGCAAATCTTCTCGGGATAGAACTCGACCGGTATGACTTTGTGAAGACAGACCCTCTCTCTCCGGTTGACACGACAACTCCCGGGATCTTTGTCTGCGGCTGCAGCGTGGCGCCCTTGGACGTGCCCGAATCTGTGTCCCAGGCCTCAAGCGCTTCTGAACGTGCGGCCGAGGTAGTTTTTCAATCGGACTTAAAGAAGGAGAAGGCCGTTGCCTGATAAAAGAGAAAATATCAGGATCGGAGTATTTATATGCCATTGCGGATCCAATATTGCCGGATATCTGGATGTGGAAGAACTGGAGGCTTTTGCCAAAACCCTGCCGAACGTGGCTTTTGTGGTGAGAAATCTCTATACATGCTCGGAGGGAGGCATCAACGAGATCAAAAACGCCATAGACGAGCAAAACCTCAATCGTGTTGTGGTGGCTTCCTGCACACCAAGAACCCATGAACCCCTCTTTCGCAGCTCATGTGCTGAAGCAGGGCTAAACCCTTATCTCTTCGAGATGGTCAACATCAGAGACCAGTGTTCCTGGGTGCATATGCGGGAACGGGAGAAAGGAACTTCCAAGGCAAAAGACCTGATACGTATGGGTGTGGCAAAGGCCGCCCTTCTGGAACCTCAGGAACCCATTATCTCCGAGGTTCATGCTGCCCGCGCCCTTGTGATAGGAGGCGGGATAGCCGGCATGACGGCTTCCATCGCCCTTGGAGATCGCGGGTATGAAGTGGTCCTGGTTGAAAAGGAAGAAAGACTCGGCGGCATGTTGAACCGGCTGAACATGCTGGGGCCTACCATGACAGATGCCGGCGACATGGTTAAGGAAAAGATAGAAACCATTACCGACCATCCCAACATCACTGTTTTTACCAGGGCAACGGTTACCGATGTCGATGGGTTCATAGGCAATTATGAGGTGGATATTGAAACAAAGTCAGGCAACGAGAAGGTTGACATAGGTGTCATCATCGTGGCCACAGGCGGAAGACTGTTCGTCCCGGAAGGCCTTTACGGCTATGATGGCCGGAGGGTCATTACCCAGCTTGAGGTTGAAGAAGTCCTTGGGAGGGGGTTGGACCCTGCCGTGAAAAACATCGTCATGATTCAATGCGTGGGAAGCCGTAATGAAGAAAGACCTTACTGTGCCAGAATTTGCTGCCAAACGGCCGTGAAAAACGCTATCTTAATAACCGAACAAAACCCGGACGCAAAGGTTTCCATCCTATACCGGGATATGCAGATGTATGGTGTTGAGAATGAGGAGATGTTCAGGGATTCCAAGGTAAAGGGTGTCCGTTTCATAAAATACGACCCTGCCAGGCCGCCCCGTGTAGAAGAAGGTAAGGTCAGCGTATTCCATTCCTTGCTTGGCCGCGAAATGGACCTGCTTGCAGACCTCGTTGTCCTGTCCACGCCTGTTGTCCCCCAGGAGGACGCAGATGTAACGTCTAAAATTCTCACAGTACCGGTAGATGAGAACGGATTTTTCCTCGAAGGGCATGTCAAGTTAAGGCCTCTCGACTTTGCAACCGACGGCGTTTTTCTATGCGGCAGCGCACGTTTTCCGGCCAATATCCGTGAGACAGTGGCTCAGGGTCTGGGCGCGGCATCTCGCGCCTCCATCCCTTTATCTAAGGGCTTTGTCGTCGTAGAGCCGATTATTTCCGTCCTGGCTGACGAAGATGCCTGCAGGGGATGCGGCCTTTGCGTTGCCCTCTGCCCATACAGCGCCCTTGAGGTGAGAGACACAGAAAAAGGAAGAAAGGTTCATGTGATAGACGTTTCCTGCAAGGGGTGTGGCGTGTGTGCGGCAACCTGCTATCAACATGCCTTGAGCATCAATTCCTTTACAGATCAGCAGATCAATGCCCAGATCGCGGCATTTTTAAATTGAAGGTTGAAGGAGGTCTACATTGGCACAATTCGTTCCCAAAATCCTCACTTTTTGCTGTACATGGTGAGGATACTCGGCTGCTGATTTGGCTGGAGTTTCCAGACTACAATATACGCCAGAAATCAGGATTGTCCGCCTTATGTGCACTGGTCGGCTCGACCCGGCCATTGTGGCCGGGGCCTTCAGACAGGGTCTCGATGGTCTCCTTACGGTTGGTTGCTACTTTGGAGACTGCCATTATATCACTGGGAATGTCCAGGCTAAGGCTAAGATTGATATAACCCGCAAGGTCCTTAAACATGCGGGGCTAAATGAAGAACGTCTTGCTTTCAGACAATGCTCTTCAGGTGAGGCATCAGTATTTGTTGATCTGGTCAGTCAATTTGATGAGAAGATCCATAGCCTGGGTCCTTTGGGCGGGGCTGGCGATCGAGTAAAGGCCCCCGAGATCTTCAAGAAGTTGGAAACCGCAGAGGCAGCGCTGACAAGTGAAAAGATCAGATGGGTAATCGGCAAGAGAACCCCTTTTCTCGAAACGGGTAATATATACGGGGAGATATTCACAGAGCACGAGTTTAACCGCGCAGTTGAAATGATTATCGTCGAGGAAACCCAGGTCCAGGAAATCCTGGGTGGGCTAAAGGAAGGCGCCCGTTCCGTCAAGGACCTGGCCAAGAGGTTGGACATCCCCCCGGAGAGAGTGTTTCGGTATATAACAGCCCTTCAACGTAAGAATCTCGTCGCGCTGCAAGGAGTGAACGGACGAAGTCCTGTATTTCAGTTAACGGCATAAGGTTAAAACATTGGAGAATAAGAGAGTCTTAATCATCGGGGGAGGTCTCGAAGGTGTCCGCACCGCAATTGAAAAGGCCGAGGCCGGGGCCCAGGTCACCCTTGTGGAGAAATTCCCCACCCTTGGCGCTGAAAGGATCCCCAGGGACCGGCTCATAAAACCTGATAATGCATTTATAAACCCTGATCTGGACAAGGTTCGCAACCTTTCGGATGTCCGGATTCTCACAAACAGTGAATTCACAAAAGTCACCAGGGAAGGTGGAAAAGTCCACGCAAGTGTATTGAAGAAAAGCCTCAGGGTAGACAACAGCAAGTGCAACGACTGCAAGGCCTGCATCAAGGTCTGCCCGGTAAATATGTTTGACGATTTTGATGAAGGCTACACGTGGCGTACGGCCGTAGATTATTTCAATCCTGCCACAGGCGAATATAACATCTTCAAAGAAGATATGCCCGCATGCCAGAGTAAATGCCCGGTTCATCTCGACATCAGGAGATACGTGGGGCAAATCGCAGACGGCAAGTATCTTGAATCCCTGGCTACTATCAGGGAGAGACTACCCCTCCCGGGCAGCATCGGACGGATCTGTCCTCATCCCTGCGAGACAGCCTGCAATCGTCAGTATCTAGATAAATCGATCAGTATCTGTTTCCTCAAGAGATACGTGGCTGATGTGGAGATAAACGAGGAGGTCGAACCTGTCTATGAAACCCCGGAGAAGAAACATCCTGAAAAGATCGCCGTTGTGGGGGCAGGCCCTGCCGGCCTGACGTGTGCGTATGACCTGGCGATGATGGGCTACGGGCAGATCAAGATATTTGAGGCCCTGCCGGTGCCCGGAGGATATTTGTGGGTAGGTATCCCGGAGTATCGCCTGCCCAAGAAACTCCTTAAACGTGAGGTGGACCTCATCGCCAAAATGGGTGTTGAGATCCAGTACAATGCGCGGATCGGAAAGGATATCTCTTTTGAAGACCTTATAAATGATTACGATGCGGTCTTTATCGGAGCCGGTTGCCATCAGGGCCTCAAGTTGCGGATTCCAGGTGAAGATGAATATAAAGGAAAGGGGATCGTGGACTGCGTGACCTTTCTCAGGGAACAGGCCTTGGGGAAGTTCCCTGAGGCCGGGGGTAAGCTCATCGTGATCGGCGGTGGTAATGCGGCCATCGACTCGGCCCGTGTGGGGTGGCGGATGGGGTTTGACGAGGTCTATATCCTCTACCGGAGGACCAAGAAGGAGATGCCCGCCAATCCCTGGGAAATTGATGCAGCAGAGGAGGAGGGGGTCATCATACAATACCTTGCCGCCCCTGTGGAGATCCTGGGTGAGAACGAAAGGGTAACCGGGATTAGATGCATCAAGATGGAGCTGGGTGAGCCTGACGCATCAGGCCGAAGACGTCCGGCACCCATCGAGGGGTCAGAATATGTCATCGATGCCGAAACCATCATCCCTGCCATCAGTCAGGGGACTGATTTGAGCTTTCTAGGCGAAAAGCACGATTTTGAGCTTTCTCGCCGGAACACATTCCAAATTGACGTGGAGACAGGCGCAACGAATGTCCCTGGCGTCTTTGCGGGCGGTGACGTGGTGTCAGGGCCTGATATCGCCATTCGTGCGGTCGCAGCCGGCAAGCGCGCTGCCCTGGGCATTGATAAGTACCTGAGGAGCAAATAGATGGTCTACGAAAAAGGGAGACGTTACATAATACCCTTTGACGATGTGCCGGCCGACAGGGCAGAGATGCCCGAGATTTCCGTAGAAGAGAGAAAGGGGAGTTTCAGGGAGGTCGAGACCGGTTTTCCTGAGGCGGTTGCCGTTGCAGAGGCAAAGAGGTGTCTAAGTTGCCGGCGATGTCTGGGATGTGCGCTTTGCTGGGCGGAATGCGAGCCAGAGGCCATAGATTTCAGTATCCCTGACGAGGAGTTAGAGCTTGATTTTGACGAGGTCATCATTACCAGGGGGCAGGAGAACTCATTTCAGCCCATTGATTCCCATCTGGGTTACGGAACCTACGCCGACGTGATCACAGACCTTCAGTTTGAGCGAATGCTGTCCCCAACCGGCCCCACCGACGGACTTGTGGTGTCCCCCTTTGATGGAGAGGTCCCCCGGCGGATCGCAGTTATTCAGGGAAATGCGGAAGGCGATGAGGACCACTTCCTTTCTTCTCTCGTTCTCGGCGTAAACGAATCGATCCTGGCCCTTGACAGGATCGAAGACATGAAGGTCGCTCTCGTCTCCCCAATCTGTCAATCCTTCAAAAAGAAGTTTTCCCCGGATGCAGAGAAAATACCTGACCTTGACATTATAGAGGGAGCGCCGGAATCCGTGGAAAGGACTCAGGAGGAAGAACCACTGATCCTCACATATTCTCAGGATGGAAAGATCAAGAAAGAAAACTTTGATTTGATAGTTATACTGACAAAGCCTGAGATCTCAGCTGAAATCTCGGCGTTGAGTCAAGAGCTTGAACAAGAGGTACTTTAGAAAAATGCACATCCGGGGAGAGGTCCCAGGGCATACTTTGAGTTAGGCTACAGAGGTATTGGGTCCTGCGCAAGATGGGAATCGAGGAACAGATGTAGAATCAAGAGATGGTAGAGCTAACATCGGCTCTGCCTTTTTTACTAGTGACACCCCGAGGCACACAATGTTAACGGTCATTGCCAAGATATTGAAGGCCCTAAATTCCGAGTCGGAGCCGTGGCAGCTCAGTATGGCTTTCTGTCTTTCGATGATCGCAGGGCTCACCCCGCTTTGCAGCCTGCACAACCTCTTGATTCTCCTGCTGGCGCTTCTCCTTCGAATCAACCTCTCGACATTTCTTTTAGGACTCGCATTCTTCACAGGCATGGCATACGTCCTCGATCCACTTTTTCACTGGATTGGTCTCACGCTACTCACCGCGAGTCCACTCACGGCATTATGGACTGCCTTGTATAATTCTGCGCTCTGGCGGATTGAGAGGTTTAACAATTCTATTGTCATGGGAAGCCTGGTCTTCTCCCTGCTCCTGTTCGCCCCCCTCTATCTCCTCTTAAACGAGGCAATTCGTCGATACCGAGAACACGTGCTTGAATGGATACATAAAACCCGGATTATGAAAGCATTTACAACTAGTAAACTCTACCATGCGTACCAATCCGTTTCCGGGTGGGGGGAGTAGCGTATGAAAAAGCTGATTCGGTGGCATGGTCTGACTGTTTTTCTGACTATAGCGACTTTTCTTGCCATCCTATGGTTCTTTTTTGTAGACGGCCTTATAGAGCGGACCATCGAGAAAACCGGCTCCCGGATTGTCGGTGCAAGAGTCGATCTAGATGCCGCTGATCTCTCCTTCTTCCCTGCAGGTCTAACCCTTGCCGGACTCCAGGTCACAGACCCTGATAAGCCAATGACAAACGCAGTGGATATAGAGCGGATCGTCTTGTCCCTAGACCCCCTAAACCTGCTCCATAGAAAGGTAATCATAGAGGAGATGTCCTTGGAAGGGGTCCGGTTCGGCGCTGTGAGAAAAGCCTCCGGCGCTATTGCCCGACGACCGGCCGCTGATAGAAATGTCATGAAAGGACCGGCTCACAAGAAACCCGAGTTGAAACTACCAGTGTTCCAAGCGCCCGATGTTCGGGAGATTCTCGAGAAAGAGGAACTCCAGTCGCTAAAACTCATAGAATCACTTAGCATCGATATCCTGACCGAGCGAAAAAACTGGCGGAAGCGGCTGGAAGACCTTCCGGGTGAGGCAAAGTTCGATCAATACAACCGCCGTTTGGAGAAGCTTGGGTCGTCTAAAAAAGACAGCCTGGCCACTATCCTGGGCGGAGCCGGCGAATTTAAGTCGGTTGTGGAGGATATCAGTCGCGACTTGGATACAATCAGGAAAACCAGGAAAGAATTCGATGATGCGTGGTTGTCACTAACTAAGCGTGTAGATCAGGCACGGAAAGCGCCTTTGGAAGATGCGCGCCGCCTCAAGGCGAAGTACGGCTTCTCGGCCCGGGGTGTTGAGAAGATGAGTCAGATACTTTTCGGTCCAAAGGTATCTGAAACGGTGCACAAGGCGATTGCATGGTACGAAAGGTTGAGACCGTTTCTTGAGCGGGCCGGAGAAGCGAGAGGAGGAGAAAAAGGGAAAGGGCGCCCGGAAGTCGTGAAACCGATCGGGGCAAGGAGCGTTGATGTGCGTTTCAAGGAGCACACGCCGCTCCCCGATTTCTTGATTAGTCTCGCGAATGCCTCGTTGCGACTCAGGGCTGGAGATATAAAGGGAAAGATAGAAAACATCACCCCGGACCAGGACATCCTTGGAATCCCAACAACCTTTGCTTTTTCAGGGGATAACCTGAAGGGGTTGAAGTCCGTTGAACTCAAAGGGAAATTGAACCACATAGATCCCTCAAAGTCAAAGGACGCGGCGAACCTCCAAGTTCGTGGATACCGAGTGGAGGGACTGGCATTGTCAGAGAATGAAGAATTGCCTATAGTATTGGAAAGGGCGCTGGTAGATCTCAAGCTGCGCGCCAGTTTAAGTGGCGATGCGATTAACGCCAACCTATTGGGCGATTTCCACTCAGTCCGGATTTCCTCCCCGCCCGGAAAGAATGTGAGCTCAATTGCAAGTTCGGTATCCCGGTTGCTGTCCGGCATTAATAAACTCGGTCTGAAGATAGTTGTTTCAGGAACCCTGGAGGACTACGATCTCAGACTATCTTCCGACTTGGATCGCGTGCTGAAAAATGCTATCAGCAAACAGGTCAAGGAGGCCACAGACCGTCTTGAGGGTGAACTGGAGACTGCCATTGCTGAGAAGGTGAGGGGACCACTGGGAGAGGTGAACATGAGTCTCCGGGTGGTTGATGACATCAGCGCTGAACTGTCGCGCCGGATTCAGGAGGGAACGGCATTGTTCGATAGCGCGAAGGGGAATGCGAGTGGAGGGCTGAAGTCTCTCTTCTAATCCTGGCAAAGAATGGCCTGCTCAAAAAAGGGCGCCTCGCCACCAGAGTTTTTGAATACGCATCCGTCTGATGAAACCAAAATCAAGGACATGAAGAAGTTCCTCCCTGAAGCGCTCCGGTTTTACAAGCAACGAGAACGAAGTGAATAGTCGTCAGCCAAGAGCTGGTGGCTGTTAATCCCATAAGTTTCAATGATTTATCAGCTCACCAGCTCAACGGCTAACCTTGATTGCAGAAAAGCGCCATTTCTCTGCGGAAACCCATTAACGAACCCGGACAACCTGCATCAGATCGACGCGACGGTTCATGGCACGGCCGGCCGATGTATCATTCGATGCTGCAGGCTTGGTGAACCATAATCCTTTTGCAGTGAGCCGGTCCTTCGCAATACCTTTTTCCACCAGGAACTTCATCACAGCCTTAGCCCGCTTTTCTGACAGCAATTTGTTAAGGCTTTTCGACCCCCGGCTATCCGTATGTCCCTGTACCTCCAGCTGTAATTCAGGAGTCTTCTCCAAGACCTCTACGATTGCATCGAGAGCCTTATGGGCACCGGGCTTGATAAACCATTTTTCCGAGTCAAAGAGGACACCCTTGATCACCCAGCATCCCCTCGTATCAACCGTTGCACCCTCCGGCGTGTCGGGACACTTGTCCAGATAGTCGGGAACACCATCACCGTCGCTGTCGAGTGGGCAACCAGATGCGTCTACTGAGGCTCCCTGGGGCGTGTCGGGACACTTGTCCAGATAGTCGG
>DAOWME010000182.1 GCA_030643245.1 Deltaproteobacteria bacterium | reverse complement strand
GAAGATGAGATGTACAAATGGGGAAGTTATTTCGGCCACGTCCCTTATCATCACGGTGGCCTATCTCTGTATTGAGAAACGGGGTGTGGAACCTCACCTCAATATCGTGGTCATGAAGTCTTCGAACCTGTGAGATAAACCGAGTCTTCGATCGGGTACCTAACGGGACCCGATCCCGCGCAAAAGACCAATCTACTCCATCGAAGCCACTCTTTATGGCAAAAGTCACATCGTCTTCTTTATCTGCCATTGGGTTGCTCGACATTACCAGTTTGGGCAGTTTGGGCAGTTTGGGGCGCATTATTCTTCCCTCCAAATGCAGCGGCTCGTTTCGGTGTCAGAGTTAAAACATACTGTGTTCGTATCTTGGTCTGCAATTACTCATTTTCAATTGACCAGTGATGGTGGGCAGGGGAGGGGATAGGTGGGAGATTGGACCCTGTCCCCTTAATCGCCTGACTGTTTTCCCGACGAGCGCGGCAGTTTATGGGAGGAAAACCGCCCTGGGAGAATATATCCGATTAGCTTTACCATCAATACACGAAGCTTACCTCTTACAGGTATGCAATGTGGAGCCAAATTCTAGAGTAAAGAAATCATTACAAAACAGCACTGATCTTGAATTAATGACATTGGGACATGGATATAAATAATATTGAGAGTGGCCCAATTTGTCAAACTGTAAATTCCGATAGATAAGGCATGTATATTGGGGAAAACCGATAAATACTATAGCGACACATTCGGATAAGACTCCTTAGAACATGTTTGAAAGACCATTTCCCTCTTTTGGATTGAGTTTATAATTGTTCTAAGTTTGCTGCGCAAAAACTTAAGAACTCAGGCTATTGCTCTCAGTCTCCTAAAGATCCTCAAGGAGTCTTTCAAACAGCGAGTAAAAACCCCTATTTGATGGAGATGGCGAAGATCAGAGAACATTGCAGTTGGGTACACACCCATCAACCGAAAGAGGCCACGGAAAAGGCCAAAGACCTTGTAAAGATGGCGGTCTCCAGGGTTCGGGTACTCCAAGCTCAAGAGGAATTGAAGGTATCGGTTACTAGATCCACCTTGGTAATAGGTGGAGGGGTAGCTGGTATCCAGGCGGCGTTGGATCTGGTGGACAGTGGTTACCAGGTATATCTTGTGGAGAAGAAACCAAGCATCGGTGGAATCATGGCCCAATTGGACAAGACATTCCCTACCATGGACTGTTCCATTTGCATACTGAGGCCTAAATGATGGATGTCGGTCGACATCCCAGAAATACATAAAAAAGCCCGACTTTGCGGGTGTTTCCCGTTTGCAGTATCCTTCCAACGTACGTCTCATCCGAACCATGTGCAGCGGCAGGGTGGACAAGAAATTCATCTGGAGGGCCTTTGAAAATGAAACTCCTGTAGTCCTTGTTTCAGGGTGCCACCTCGGAGACTGTCACTATATAGATGCGAATCACTGGACGAAGAAGAGGGTGGAGAAGATATGGAAGAGGATGGAAAGGCTGGGTATCCGAAAAGAACGCTTGCAGTTGGAATGGATCAGTGCTGCTGAAGGCGTTCGTTTTTCCAAGATCATGGAGAAAATGGAAAAGTTGAGGGTTGGTGTTACCCAGGAAGAGATAGAAGAGACAAAGAAAGTCCTTCGAAAAGAGGATGGAGTAAAATAGGATGAGAGTGTTTATACTCGATTTGTCCCGGCCTGCAAAAAATGGCAAAAGCGAAAACTTACGCTTGAGATACTTTTTTCTCAGGATGCAATACCCTATGATTACCGATCCGCATGGTAAACTTTATGTCGTCTAGATATTCCAAGATGGGTATATAGATGTCACGTCCCACATCAAGGAGGACCCTGCACCCTTGTGGCGTGATCTTTCCTCTGCTTTGAATATGTTCTTTTACTAAATTCTTTATCTTTTCCATATTATCCGCATGGATGAGCCTTCCGTCCTTAAGTTTGACCACCTGGTTTTCTAAAGCCATAAATTTCAATATAGCCGCTATCTCCTGTTTGCTCCGGCTATCGAATACTTCTTTCGTTTTGGACCTGCCGACGGATCTGAACCCGGATGCCCTGCATATAGCATCCACTCTATTAACGATTGAGTTCTGTTTCGAAGTTAATCTGATCTGTCGGTCTGCCAACCTTACCCCTCCACTTTCCACCTCTATTATCCGCTCACGGGAAAGCCCTCCAAGTACGTATTCAAACAGCCCCAAATCAAGCTTTAAAGAGACCTTTGTCCTCAGTGCCCCATTGGGCATGGCCATTTGAAGAGGATTATCTCTATGGAAGAGTTTTAATTTTTTTATGATCTTCTTTCTCAATGTCTCATAACGCTCCGTGTGGATAACGGATTCATCGTCGATAGGGATCAATATCTTCTTTTCTGTCAGGTTGGTACAGATCCTATCCACTTCAACCCCCTTGAGACCAATCTTCTGTCCCAATTGGCCTGACAGGGCAGGTTCATACCCACCCTTTTTGACAAGCCACTCAAGGACTTCATGATTGTTTCTCCTCTCCAGAAGTCCCAGATAACGGATAAGTTCCGGATCATACTTACGATATTTACGGGGGTTGACTTCAAGGATATCGCCACCTCCGATGGTGGAAACGGGGCTTAAACTTCTGACTATATATTTATCGAAGGGAACGGGGGCTAGTCTTTCTTCCAATCGAAACTGTACGAAGCAGTTATCTCCAGGTAGAAGCTCCTCCCTGTCCATAAAAACCATCCGGCCCACCACTTCGCTGGTTCCGGAGTATACTCGTACCCTTACTTTATTCTTGAGGGAGCCCCTTCTATTCGAGTTTAGGTATTGAAATAGTGCATTTATGAGGTGTGTGGGGATCAGAGACCCCGGCTCGCCCAAAACAATACCCCTTCCTAACAGACTCGGCCTCACCCTGGACAGTTTTATGCCCACCCTCTGTCCTGCTTTAGCCTTTTTTACTTGTTGATTATGCACCTGAATGCTTCTGACCTTGATCGTGGTATCTGAAGGGTATATCTCTACCTCATCGCCTTCTTTGATCTTTCCGGAGGCTATAGTGCCGGTCACTACCGTGCCATAACCAGCCGCGGTGAAAACTCTATCGATTGGTAAACGAAACCCCTCAGCCCTATGTTTCTCTTTTACCCTGTTGCAGGCTTCTTCCAGGGCCTTCTTGATTTCGGACAACCCCTGACCGGTTTCAGAGGAGAAATAGATAGGGACGGTATTTTCCGGAAACGTACCTTTTAGGAGGGTCATTATCTCTTCTGTAGCCAACTCCAGGAGTTCATCGTCAACCAGGTCAACCTTGGTAATAACCACCAAACCCTCCTTGATATTTAGAAGGCCCAGTATGTCCAAATGTTCCCGTGTTTGAGGCATAGGGCCGTCATCAGCGGCAATGACTAAAAGGGCGATGTCCACACCGGAGATTCCCCTGAGCATATTCTTGACAAATCTCTCGTGTCCCGGAACATCGATGATGGAAATGAGCTGACCGGAAGATAAACGATAGGGGGCAAACCCAACCTCAATGGATATCCCCCTCTCCCTTTCCTCCTTCAACCTGTCCGTATATACACCGGTCATGGCCCTGACCAGAGCTGTTTTGCCATGATCGACATGACCGGCAGTTCCTACGACTATGTGCTTTGGGTTGGTTTTGGCTTTACTTCTCATTTCTTACCTCAGATGGAGGGGGGAAGGGGAATCGAACCTCCTACCTGTTTCTTAGACAGGACCAGCGGGTTTGCAGCCCGTGAGGCGCCCAGCGCCATCCCCCCCCATATCCATGCGCTATCCTTTCTCATTTATTTTACCAATTCCAGCGCCCCGAATCGACACTTCTCCTCACACACTCTGCAATAATCGGGTGGGTCCTCCGCGCGTTTGCAACTCTTCCAGTTTACCACCTGAATCCTGCCGTCTATTACCTGTAAAACCAAAGGCTTATCTTCTCGTTGAATCACCATGCCTCCGTAAACCATGGTTGTGATGGCCTTTTTGCAGACTACCACACAATCGCCACAGCCAACACATTTGTCCTCTTCAATCAGAAGACCTGACTCTGACACCACCCCCCCGCCCCCGAATAGCTCTTTGAGTTGATCCAAGGTCGGTTTATATGCATCCTCAAGAAGGGGAGGGCAATCTTCCGGTCTCTTGTCCCTCGATATCAGACCAAACGCAAAGGCCATGCACGTAGAGCAACCGCAGAGTTTACAATTTGTGCGCGGCAACATCTGAAATAAATAAAGCGGCTGTGGCCGTTCTCTCTTTGCCAATTCCTTTCTCCTCCGTGTAGTCTGTGTTCTTTCGGCTATGGCACTATTGCCCCATCTACTTTAGGGACGAGGCTGAAATAACTTCCCCATTTGTGCATCTCATCTTCAGGCCATCTTTGACCGATCTTCAAACACAAAATCCTCGAAATAGGTAAGACTATTCTTGCGGTTTTGCGCTTTCAGATCGAACAAATCTAACCTAAATCTGAGCGCCAACTTGAGGAAGTTATTTCGGCCTCGTCCCTTAAATTCTCTCAAAACCCTCCCATGCCCCTCTGTCTTCCTTTACATGGACGGGGCGCGCCTTCTTTGGAACCAAGCCCATTTTCTTGAGATATCTCCATAGTGTTGTTGTGCCTGCGTGTATTCCAAACCTGTCTTTAACTTCTTTTTGCAACTTCTTCAGTGTCCACTCTACCGGTTCCCCCTCGACATTCTTACTGCCCAAGATCCATCGCTCAATCTCTTTCTTATGGCCTTCTGTGAGTTTGGATCTCATGTGGCCTTTGGGCCGGTCTCTCAGTCCTTCAACCCCATCTTCCCTGAACTTCCTGTTCCATCGAAAAATGCTCTGTCTCGAGACTTTTAGAACGTCTGCAACATTCTCAACAGGATGCTCTGCGGATGCTATGATAGCCTTAAGCTGTATCGAAAGTTTGCTGTCTTTTATTCTTTCCAGCTGTTGTTCAGCCTTTTCCACAGTTTGCAAGTCGGCATTTACCTTTGATCGTCCCATATCTACTCCTTGTGAATAATATCGTATCCAATCAGTGTAGCCTACTATTCAACACATGGGTAAACGGTTGCTTCTATCCTTTTGGTGTTCGGGCGCTTCACCCTTGTCGGATCGTAGCCGGCCAATCTGTTGATCAATTGACTCGCAGGCATAAATCCATATCCTTTTGCACACCTGGGGTCCAGTTTAACCTGAACCACTATAGACCCGAACTCGTTGGTCAGTTTCACGTACATTGAATCATCAATCCCCAACAATCTCAAATCATGCGCTGAAAGACTGATTTGGCTGGCGCGTTTTCCGTATTTCGTATCAGAATCATGCCTGTATCTTTCCGTCCAAAGGAATACGTCCTTATACGTTACAATAACTATTGGGACAGACAGACTTTTCTCACCAGAGGAAGTATTCATGTACTCACCATACCCCCTAATCGTCTGATAATCTCTTCATCGCTGGGCATCGATGGAGATATAACGCTACTCAAAGACACGCCTGTCCCATCCATCCGCACCGCACTCCCCCCCGTTTCCAAACCGGGTATAGCGGTTCCGAGCACTACGTCTGAAACCCTGGCAGTGGCGGTCAAAAAAGGATCAATGGTGATGATTGGCGTGTCTTCAATGTTATTAACAAGAGACTCCGGCAGAGAGGATAGGGGGTCCGCCCCTGCCACAAGAATACAGTCCGGCACATTGTTCCTGACCTGTTCCAGGAATGAGAACTCTGGCCCATAAGAGGTGTCGCCGGCGAAGTTTACCTTATTGACAAAACCCGTCTTTTCAAACAACCGCTGGTTGAACCCTCGCATATTGGAATGGTCGATCATAGGGATTACCGCCACCCTGGTCCATTCGCCGAGCTTATCCACCATCGTGTTAAATAATAGATAGTCACCGTCCAACGAATAATCCAGACCCAAACCTGCATATATTACACAAAAAAAGGAACTCTTTATTAGCTTCAAGAACTGTCCGGCATCCTCCCTTCCCTCTCGTCCTTCCATAATTGTCAATACAGATGCAATAAAACCCGGATCTTCTCCGGGCAGTATCCTGATGGATGCGAAAAATTTCTCACACATCTCCGTGGTCTCAGTGTCTCTGACCTCGATAGAGCTTATCTTTGATTCAGGATACCAACCAGTGTCCTGATATTTTGGATTTGTGTAATAAGAGAAGTGGGATAGGTGTCTGGGATG
>DAOWME010000067.1 GCA_030643245.1 Deltaproteobacteria bacterium | reverse complement strand
GGTCAGATTTGTTCGATCTGAAAATACAAAACCACAGGAATAGTTTTGCCTATTTCGAGGATTTTGTGTTTGAAGATCGGGCAAAGATGGCCTGAAGATGAGATGTACAAATGGGGAAGTTATTTCGGCCACGTCCCTAACTCAGTCGCAAGCTCCCTCAAACAAATCTGCATTTTCGGCTTCATTCACTAAGAATCTTTCACAAAATGAATCAAGAATGTTCGTCAAAGATCATTCAAATCATAAACAATTTATTTCGACTAACTGCACAGGTGGAAAGATTTGACTAAACACCCATCATATAACCTGCAGATCGTTACTATGGAGGCCTAAATATGCAACGAGACCTCCTATGGTAAATTGAGATCTCATGATAGCATAGCTATATTAAATTAACAATGCCGGGAAAAGGACAGGCTTGACAATTCAGCATTCTTGAAATAGTCTCTTATAGTGTGAACGATAGAGTGTTCACTTTCAGGACGACATCGGAAAGATGCAAAATGCCCTTACAGGGCTTTTCTTTGTGAGGTTTCATAATGTCCACTGCCGCATGTGGAATAAACTGTGATGTTTGCAGACTCAACCTCCTGGGGACCTGTTCGACATGCGGGTCGGGAAGGAGTCATAACGGACTGAAGAAGATGGCTGCGCAAGAGAGGATATTGGGGCAGCCATGCCCGATTCTTGCGTGTGCTATAGAGAACCGTATTGAATATTGCCCAAGGGACTGTGACCGCTTCCCCTGCATTGAATTCAGGTCAGGACCTTATCCCTTCAGTCAAGGATTCCTGGACATGCAAGATAGACGGCGCGCTGAAAACCCCCCGGCCAAGACGCCCTCCGGCAATATTGTGGAGTTGCCAACCGAGTACTGGGGAGATCTTGAGCAAAGAGACATGAAGAAGCTTTGTGAGAATGCACAGGCCATAGACCGGCCGCCAACGGGAGTGCTTCTTCCTTTTCTTAGTGAATATCTTCTGGTGGACATTCGGAACCATTGCCTGTTTCACCAGGGTGTAAGAGAATTGGAACGTATAGACAACTCCCTTTTGGAATTGCTATGCCTCGTGTATCTGATCAATGTGGGACCTCTGCCTCTCGCTGATAAGATGGTGAGTGTCAAAGAGCTCAGAAGCGCCCATTTCTTCAGTGGACCCCATGAACTTAAGGTCGAACCCGTCCTCACGCGGTACGGAAATGATCATGAAGCTTTCAAGAGGGCTGCGGAGCGTGTGGGGGGTGAAGCCCTCGACCTGGCCGATGCCGCATACAAATTCCCGGTCTTTCCAAAGGTGCCCTTCTATTATCTACTATGGAAGGGTGACGAAGAGTTCCCGCCAAGTCTCTCCATCCTATTTGACCGATCAGTGGAAGACCACCTCGCTGTAGACGCGATATGGGGTCTCGTCAACCTTGTCTCAGATATCCTTATCGTGGGGGATATCAGGGCTTTATTTAGGGAGGGTAGGACCGGATAGTCATGGTTGAAGGCTTGTACCTGAAGACTATCGCGATGGTTCCTCACGCTGTGATGTGTGCTGGATATTTTTAGCGTTGACGGTAATGTACGAGAGATGACACTAAAGGTAAATGAGATTTTCTACAGCATCCAGGGGGAATGTTCGTACGTCGGTCGGCCGTGCGTATTTGTGAGACTGGCCGGGTGTAACCTGAGGTGCTCCTACTGTGATACGGAGTATGCATACAATCATGGCGAGGACCTGGAGATAGATTACATCATAAATAGGGTGGCCTCGTATCGGTGCCCTCTCGTTGAAGTGACCGGCGGTGAGCCGTTGATCCAGGAAGAGACGCCTGTCTTTGTCCGTCGCCTGCTTGAAACGGGATTTGAGGTCTTGGTAGAAACAAACGGTACTCGGAACATCAGCCGGATCGATGACCGCTCTGTGAAGATCATGGACATAAAATGTCCTTCCAGCGGTGAGGAAGATAAGAACGACCTGGGGAATCTCACAAGGCTGACGGACAAGGACGAGATAAAATTTGTTATCGGGACTCGGGGCGACTATGAGTTTGCAAAGAAGGTACTCGATCTCATAGAGAAGTACGCTTCGGTTAACACGGTGCACTTCTCACCCGTCTTCCGGAGATTGGAACCGAAGGTCCTGGCAAAATGGATCATGGAAGATCATTTGAATGTGAGGCTTCACCTACAACTCCATAAAATTATTTGGGGGGCTCAGCAAAGAGGGGTATAGCGAGAGATGAGAAAATGAAGAAGAAAAGAGCTGTAGTCCTTTCCAGCGGCGGTGTAGATTCTACGACCGCAATGGCCATTGCCCTGGGGGAAGGTTATGAGGTTTACAGCCTGAGTTTCCGCTACGGTCAGCGCCACGTTTCGGAGTTAGGAGCGGCTCAAAGAGTGGCAAAGGCCCTTGGGATAAAAGAACATCTGGTCCTCGACATCGACCTGAAAACTATAGGAGGGTCTGCCCTTACCGATGATATCGACGTACCAAAAGGTCGCAGTGAGGAAGAGATGAAGAGGGGGGTTCCTGTAACCTATGTGCCCGCGCGCAACACGATCTTTCTTTCCTATGCGCTGGCATGGGCAGAGGTGGTGGGCTCTTCAGATATCTTCATAGGGGTGAATGCCCTGGATTACAGCGGGTACCCGGACTGTCGCCCCGAATACATCGCAGCGTTCGAGTACATGGCGAATCTTGCCACAAAGGCGGCCATCGAAGGCAAGACGAAAACACGAATCAGAACACCTCTCATCCACATGACAAAAGGGGAAATCATTCGAAGAGGCCTTGAACTGGGCCTCGATTACGCCATAACTCATAGCTGCTACGACCCTTCACCTGAAGGAAGGGCTTGTGGGCAGTGTGACAGCTGTCTCCTGAGAAAGAAAGGTTTTAGTGAAGCCGGTGTCACAGATCCGACGGAATACGTTTCACATGGAACATGATTCCTTCGTCAATTCCAGGTTAATAGTGTCCATCCAGAAATGAGGATGTTTGTTCAAGATCAAGGCATGCGAAAAAAATAACCGCAGGATGTTTAATATTCCGAGGATTATTTTTTGAGCATAACGCAGATATTGTGCAAAAAGACCATTTCTGGATGGACACTAAATCAATACCCTGTTTTTTCTCTTCAATCATGTCAGGCCTGATCCCCACCCGGATGCTTTTACTTGAAGACTATCACCCTACCTTTGTAAATTCAAACTCTGCGGCACCCGTGCGGTTAGCTTTCAGCAATTAGTACATTTTGTGCGGGGAACCTTTTTTCTATCTATTTTGTCTTTTTGGCATGGCTCTTGCTTTTTGCATTCATTACAACCTGGAGAAGCATGGATATGTTGAGCGGCCCTTAAACTGAGAATATAGTTCATCTCAGTGGATGGTGGATCCTCTTCGCTTGATCCACCCTACATTGAGGTTTTACCCTTGGTCCACGGTTAACTGCACAGATCGAAAAACTTTGCACGTTTAAGCGAGGAAGGAGCTAAATTCATAGTATAGGAAATCCCATTTTTTAGTCAATTATTATATCAATTAGTTCCTGACTATGTGTGCCAGCCGATCATAGCTATTAAGCTTGTAAGCCATTAAGCTAATAAGCCAAACAGACTTAACGGCTTAACAGCTAACAGCTCGCCCGAAGGGCGCTAACTTGTATAGAGCGAAAGCAATATCACCGGCGACTTCCTGAAAGAGCCCGTGTTCTTCTTCGTCTACGGAAAGCAGAGGGGGCTCGACACTGACAATATCCCACGCCGTATTCATTTCCGTCCAACAAGTGGCAAATGTTTTTGATGCCCCCGCTCTAACCCTCCCCCATCAAGGGGGAGAGAATCTATAGTGCATTGTTTGCGGAATCGGTGTCAGGTAATCAAGGCAGGGAGATGCTTCACTGTGACAAATGGTAGGTTGAAAAATATAACACCGGAAACTCGATCTTAAGGACGAGGCTGAAATATACCTCGCACGGCCATAATTTGATCTTTTCCGTAAGCCCTGATCACCGATCGCTGCGTTGCTCAAGCTTGCAATAGGACTCTCTATTATGCGCTTTCGCGCCTTGCGCTCGATGCCCATTGCTCGCTGAAAATTCCGCAAATTATGACCGCGCGAGTTATAACTTCCTCAAGTTGACGCTTATGTACAAGCCATCTTACTGATCGTAAATTTCTCTCTTGTCCAGAAAGGGATCAACCACATAGCGCAGCTTGCACTTTTTTCCCATCTCCTTCAAGAGATCGGGAAGTTTATCGCTGTCGAGATCGTATATCCGCATATGCACGTTCCGAGAAGTTGGGTCCTCTTTCGAAGAGTAACCCAACAAATATGCTATGCGTCCACCTCTTCCGCGCACCAACCTCGCTACCTCCCCAACAGCACCCGGTATGTCCTGTACACTGAAAGCAACCTGATATCCCAGTTTATGTGCGGCCGTGACAGACATGAAAGTCCGTAATATGTCGCTTCGGGTAATGATTCCAACGATCTGTCCATCGTCAGTGACAACGGGTAGACCCGAAACCCTGTTTGTCAGCATGATGTCAGCCGCTTCTTCTATGGTATGGTCAGGCGAAATGGTATATACTAAAGGTGTCATAACCTGACGGATCTTGATTTTCGAAGTAATATAAAGTGCCTCGCTAAGATCCAGTGGTATGGCCTCCGGAGGAGAGGCCTTCTTCAAATCTCTATCTGTAACGATCCCGACCAGGTTGCCGGCTTCAACTACCGGCAGGATCTTGACATTACGTTCTTTTTGAAGCTTGAGGGCATGTTGTAATGAATCGCTTGCGCGAATCGACATAACACCCACACTCATCCAGTTCTTAACTAACATCTCTTTACCTCCTTAGGGTCTGGAAATCAATAACTCATTGGAATTGGCGCACAGTTTTAGGGCAGATTTGTTCGATCCGATTGAGCAAAACCGCAAGCGTAGTTGTGCTACGTTGAGGATTTTGCGATTGAGGATCGGCCAAAGATGGTCTGAATCTGGGATGCAAAAACGATGGGTTATTGATTTCCAGACCCTAAGCTACCAGAATTCAAAGATGGCTAAAGTCAAGTAGTCATGAACCCCGACATCCCGGATACCAGCCTCCGATTAACTGTTGAGTAACCGCTTATCACAGAAGAGAGTATAAGAAAAAGGTAGCTGCATGTCAACTTTAAATTCCAGCAATTTTGTTTATTGCTAACCTTTCGATTGAAAATCTGTTTTCGTAACCGATTATAGGGGCTGCTATCAAAAAAATGAAAGACAGTAATTGGTGACTACGCCTTCAATTGAGTGCCAGGGGCAGATAAAGGCTCCTGGTGAAGCGGAGCCTAACTTTTTGAATTTCCTTGAAT
This sequence comes from Deltaproteobacteria bacterium, assembly GCA_030643245.1. GTDB lineage: Bacteria > Desulfobacterota > UBA8473 > UBA8473 > UBA8473 > JAUXHQ01. The sequence goes on along the minus strand of DAOWME010000067.1, from coordinate 7,000 downwards.
GTCTCCTCTACCTTTGATACACTCATTTCAATTTTCACTGGCTTCTTAGGGAAAGCTACTCCTTCTATACCCTTAAGGATTTGCACGGACTGTTGTAGACTATGGACGCCATGTGGAAGAGATGAATCACTGTAAGATGCGATGAAATTAAGGAAGGAACTCAATCTGAGCGAGGTTTTCTGTATTACAACCGGTGCTATGTTGGGTTCCGGGCTGTTTGTCTTGCCCGGGCTTGCTCATGCCCAGGCTGGACCTGCAGTCTTTATATCCTATCTGTTAGCCGGATTATTGGCAACCATCGGTATGCTCAGCCAGGCGGAACTTGCGTCCGCAATACCCAAGGCAGGAGGCACGTACTTTTACGTAACACGAAGCATGGGACCGGCAGTAGGCACTGTTTATGGCTTGGTAACCTTGATCGCCCTGGCCTTGAAGAGTGCATTCGAGTTGGTGGGTATGGCTGTTTTTACGCGTATGATGGTAAATGTTGAGATTCACCTGATTGCAGTGTCCCTGTGTGTGATTTTCATCATCATCAATATAATTGGGGCAAAGGGGGCCGGCAGGACACAGGTGGTCCTGGTGTTCAGCATACTGGCTATTTTGCTCTTCTATGTAATCCGTGGATTCCCGAACGTTAATGTTCGACATTTCCAACCTTTTGCCCCTGAAGGACTGAAGGCGGTTTTTTCCACCGCCGGTTTTGTCTTTCTCTCGTACGGAGGTTTGCTAAAGATAGCAAGTTTGGCTGAGGAAGTGGAGGACCCAGGACGGGTTATACCGTTGGGGATGATCCTTTCCCTTTTTGCTGTGGTTGCCATTTACATGATGGTCATCTTTGTGACAATAGGAGTGCTAGATGGCGTCGAACTCAACTCTTCCCTGACTCCGATATCCGCAGGAGCGGCTGTTTTCATGAGTTCATGGGGCAAGATTGTCTTGAGCATTGCTGCCATTCTGGCATTTACTTCGGCTGCAAATGCAGGGATTATGGGTGCATCTAGATATCCCCTGGCCCTGAGCAGAGATGATCTGTTGCCCGGGTTTTTCGGAAAGGTGAATGCAAGGTTCAAAACGCCCCATATTGCTATCCTGATCACTGGATCGCTCATGATTGCAGCCCTTTTCCTGGAGTTAAGCGTTATCATAAAGGCAGCTTCCAGTGTTTTCATCCTTACTTATATTTTTTCATGTTTAGCTATGATCATCTTGAGGGAGAGCCGCTTGCAAAATTATCAACCACGATTCCGTGCACCGTTCTATCCCTGGATACAGATTATCGGGATTGTCGGCTTTGGGTTCCTGTTGTTTGAAATTGGCCAAGAGGCTTTACTCGTAAGTGCAATTCTTATTGCTGCCGGATTCCTTGTATACTGGTTCTATGGCCGGATCAGAACGGAGAGGGAACACGCCTTACTCCACCTCATCGAAAGGATCACAGCAAAAGAACTTACAACCCGTTCGTTAGAAACAGAGTTGAAGGAAATCATCAGAGAAAGAGATGATATTATTAAGGATAGGTTTGACAGTCTGATTGAGGGCAGTATTGTTCTCGATATAGAGAAGGCCATGCCGCTTGAGGCATTCTTCAAACTGGTGGCTGATGCGATGGCTGAAAACCTGAGAATTGCTCCGGACATTTTCTTAAAATTGCTCCTGGACAGAGAAAAGAACAGTAGCACCGTTATAAGTCCGGACCTGGCAATACCTCACTTAGTCATTGAGGGAGAATCTGCCTTCGACATTCTACTCGCCCGTTGCAGGGGAGGGGTTGCATTCTCTGAATTGGCGCCGAGTGTCCACACTGTCTTTGTCCTTGTCGGCACATCAGAAGAACGGAACTTCCATCTTCGTTCCCTGGCCGCGATCGCCCAGATAGTCCAGGGTCCTGATTTCGAAGAAAAGTGGATGTCAGCTAAGAGCAAGGAGGACCTTCGCGATATTATTCTACTGGGGAAACGAAGGAGATGATGTTGGTTCCGCATTCCCAACAGAATTTAGCCCCTTCCTTTATCTCGACACCACAGTTTCCGCAACGTTCCAGGGGCGGACCAAGCTCCATGAGTAGCTGCCTCTTTATGACCGGTACCATCTTCTTAGAGGTCCATTTGTGGATGGGTACAAACCAGGGCTGCCGGCTCCGCCCCTTAGAATGATCACCGAAGTTAGAAGGAACTAAGCGATAAGGAGGATATGTTTATGTTACACTTTAGTCGAAAGACGAACTTGTTGGAAAGGACCGAGTTTGAATATCCCCTGCAAGATGTAAAAGAGCCGCACCTGTTTAGAAATCTCTTTACCTATGATGAAATTCCCAGGATTCCGTTCAATCATCGTCATGTTCCTATCAACATGCCGGACGAAATCTGGATCACTGACACAACGTTTCGGGATGGACAGCAGTCGAGGGAACCTTATACTGTGGAGCAAATTACCCATCTTTACGACCTGTTGCATAAGTTGTCGGGAAAGAAAGGGATTATCCGTCAGAGCGAGTTCTTCCTATACAGTAAGAAAGACCGGGATGCGGTCTACAAATGCCTGGAAAGAGGATATGAATTCCCTGAGGTGACGAGTTGGATCAGGGCATCAAAAAAGGATTTCCAGTTGGTAAAAGAGACGGGACTGAAAGAGACGGGGATACTGGTGAGTTCCTCTGATTATCACATCTTTCACAAGTTGAAGATGACACGAAAACAAGCTATCGAGCATTACTTATCTGTAGTGCGAGATTGTATTGAAATCGGCGTCCGGCCTCGTTGCCATTTCGAAGATATTACGAGAGCGGACTTCTACGGTTTTGTGGTTCCGTTTGGAATCGCATTGATGAGGCTCATGGAAGAGACGGGTGTGCCCATCAAGATACGTGCCTGCGACACCATGGGATGCGGGGTCAGCTATCCGGGGGTCGCATTGCCGAGAAGTGTCGGGGGGATTATTTACGGGCTTTATCACCATGCCAGGGTCCCTCATGAGTTGATCGAATGGCACGGGCACAACGATTTCTACAAGGCTGTGGTGAATGCCTCAACTGCATGGTTGTATGGCGCTTCAGGTGTAAACTGTTCTTTGCTGGGGATTGGAGAGAGAACGGGGAACTGTCCGCTGGAGGCCATGGTATTCGAATATGCACAATTCAGGGGCACAACGGACGGTATGGACACCACTGTTATTACGGAGATTGCCGAGTATTACGAAAAAGAGATCGGGTATGAAATCCCGCCGATGACACCATTCGTTGGCAGCGACTTCAATTTGACTCGTGCGGGAATCCATGCGGATGGACTGCTGAAAGATGAAGAAATATACAACATTCTTGATGCCGAAAAACTACTCAACCGCCCTTGCCGTGTGATGATCACCAGTACTTCAGGTCTGGCGGGGATTGCTCACTGGATCAACAGGCATTTTCGTCTAAAGGGTAAGGACGCATTCGGCAAGCGGGACGGGGTTGTTATGAAGACAAAGGAGTGGGTTGATTCACAGTACGATGAAGGAAGGGTGACCGCCATTACAGATGAAGAACTGGAGAGGGTCGCGCTGGCAGCCATAAGAGAACGGGATGAATCAACGGGAGCGGAGACGCTATAGTGGGCTGTAATCTTACACAGAGGATCATCAAGGAACACCTGGCAGACGGAGAAATGGTTGCGGGGAACCAGGTGGGAATTCGAATTGATCAGACATTGACCCAGGACTCAACAGGGACGATGGCGTATCTTCAATTTGAAGCCATGGGGATCGACCGAGTGAAAACAGAACGTTCCATGGCCTATATTGACCATAACATGCTGCAGCAGGATTCTGAAAGTGCGGACGATCACAGGTATATTCAAACCGTAGCCAAGAAACACGGCGTGTACTTTTCAAGACCTGGAAACGGAATTTGTCATCAGGTTCATTTGGAGCGTTTCGGTGTGCCGGGAGAAACACTGTTAGGCTCTGACAGCCATACACCAACCTGCGGGGGGATTGGGATGTTGGCTATTGGAGCGGGCGGATTGGATGTGGCTGTGGCCATGGGTGGCGGTCCGTACTATATTATGATGCCTGAAGTGATTAATGTCCGTTTGATCGGTAAGTTGAGACCCTATGTTTCAGCAAAAGATATCATTCTGGAACTCTTGCGAAGGATCTCAGTAAAAGGTGGTGTGGGGAAGGTCATGGAGTACACGGGAGAAGGAGTAAAATCTTTGTCCGTTCCCGAAAGAGCCACGATAACCAATATGGGTGCAGAGCTGGGGGCGACAACGTCCATCTTTCCCAGTGATGAACTCACAAGGGCATTCCTGAAGGCGCAACAACGGAAAGAAGTATGGAGAACTCTGCAACCGGAAGAGGGCGCCACTTATGATGAAACAATTGTCGTTGATCTCCGTATATTGGAACCTCTGGCAGCCATGCCACATAGTCCGGATAACGTGAAATCACTCGCAGAGATTGGAGAGGTAAAGGTGGATCAAGTGGCAATCGGAAGTTGTACCAACAGTTCCTATCAAGATTTGATGAAAGTCGTCGGAATCTTGAAGGGAAAGACGGTTCATCCGGACGTGAGCCTTGTGATTTCACCGGGATCGAGGCAAGTATTGAAGATGCTTGCAGCAAATGGGGCGCTGGCGGATCTGATAGCTGCCGGGGCAAGGATTTTGGAACCGGCATGCGGTCCGTGTATAGGGATGGGACAGGCGCCGTCTACTAACGGGGTTTCCCTGCGAACGTTCAATCGAAATTTTAAGGGTCGCTGTGGCACTGTATCCGCAGGGGTTTATCTGGTCAGTCCGGAAACGGCCGCAATCAGTGCCATTGCAGGGAGTCTCGCGGACCCCAGAACCTGCGAGGAAGATATTGCGGTAGATATCCCGGAAACCTTTCCCGTCTGCGATAATATGATTATCTCTCCAGCAGATGAAGGGGTTATGGTCGAGGTGGTACGGGGGCCTAATATCAAACCTTTTCCGTTGAATCAAACATTGGCGGAAAAAGTGGAGGGGAGTGTATTGCTGAAGGTGGGGGATAATATAACCACGGATGAAATCATGCCGTCGAATGCAAAGCTTTTGCCATTCCGGTCCAATATTCCCTATTTGGCGGGGTATTGTTTTGTTCCCTGCAACGCGGAATTCCCAAAGCGAGCAAACGAGAAGAACGGGGGATTTGTAGTGGGAGGGGAAAACTACGGGCAGGGTTCTTCCCGTGAACATGCCGCATTGGTTCCATTATATCTCGGTGTAAAAGGGGTGCTGGCAAAGAGTTTTGCAAGGATTCATAAGACCAACTTGATCAATTCAGGCATCTTGCCGTTGACCTTTAAACATCCGGTGGATTATAATGGGATTGCAGAACTTGACGACCTCTGTATAGAAAATGCTGGAGCACAGGTTCGAAACGGAAACAGGATAATTGTAAGAAACAGAACCCGGGTCGCTGAATATGAGATGTCTATTGAGGTCTCGGATAGAGAGAGAGAGATGCTCCTTGCCGGAGGAAAGATCAATCTGATCAGACAGCAGGCGAAGCAAAAGTGCGTATATATAGATAGTGCCCATCCATTAATGCGCTTTTGAAAAAATGGAAACTAGATAGAAGAGGAACAATCGCGGCATGGATCAAATCATTGAGGAAGCAAAAGAGCGGTTTGGGAGGCTCATCGAAGAGCAGCTAAAAAGGGTGGAAGGCATAAAAGGACAAGAAGACTTCATCAACTACGACAAGTTGGATCGGATTATTATAGGGATCATAGGAGGAGACGGGATCGGACCGGCGATCACCGGACAAGCACAACGGATTCTGGAATTTCTACTGAGAGAGGAAATAGAAAAAGGGAGAGTGAGATTTAGTGTAATCGAGGGGTTGACTATTGAAGATCGTGTAAGAGTGATGAAGGCCATCCCGGACGGTGTCTTGGGAGAATTAAGACGATGCCATGTTATCCTGAAAGGGCCCACAACCACCCCGAGACAAGGAGACCCTTGGCCGAACGTGGAAAGCGCAAATGTTGCGATGCGAAGGGAACTCGATCTCTTTGCCAATGTGCGGCCGGTAAAAGTTCCGGAAAATGGGATCGACTGGACATTCTTCAGGGAAAACACGGAGGGGGCCTACCTTCTCGGTAGCAAGGGGTTCCATGTAAATGACGATATCGCATTTGATTTCAAAGTGATCACAAGCCCGGGAGCGGAAAGAATTGCAAGGTCCGCTCTTGAGTATGCCAAAGGCAACGGCAAGAAAAGAGTGACCATTGTGACGAAAGCCAATGTCGTAAAGACAACGGACGGGAAATTCTTGACTATATGCAAAGAAGTCGGTAGAGAGTATCCTGAGATCGAAATAGATGATTGGTATATCGATATCATGGCGGCAAAATTACTCGATGAAAATAAAAGGACAGAGTTTGAGGTGTTCATTCTTCCAAACCTCTACGGGGATATTTTGACGGATGAAGCGGCCCAACTCCAGGGGGGGGTGGGGACTGTGGGGAGCGCTAATATTGGAAAACGATACGCAATGTTTGAAGCCATCCACGGTTCCGCCCCTAGAATGGTTCAAGAAGGTCGGGCACTATATTCGGACCCATCCAGTATCATTCGAGCGACTTCGATGTTGCTGAACCACATCGGATACCGTGAAAAAGCAGAAACGTTGGATAAGGCGCTGGAAATATGTACACGAACAGAGAGAAAACTGGTTATTACCGGCAGGCATACAGGAGCCACCGGCCAACAATTTGCCGATTATATTATGGAAACAATTCAATCGTAACTTCTCAAAAAGCCAGCGTCTGAGCCGCAGCAAGCCGAGACTATCAACCTTAGGGGCGGGGACGAAATAACTTTCTCAAGTTGGCGCTCAGATTTAGGTCAGATTTGTTCGATCTGAAAGCGCAAAACCGCAGGAATAGTCTGACCTATTTTGAGGATTTTGTGTTTGAAGATCGGGCAAAGATGGCCTGAAGATGAGATGTACAAATGGGGAAGTTATTTCGGCCTCGCCCCTTAACAGG
>DAOWME010000242.1 GCA_030643245.1 Deltaproteobacteria bacterium | reverse complement strand
TCTTTATCCACAATGCTGCGCTTTGAGTGACATGTTCTGCATGGCCCGGACGAATGAGAACCGCTGCTAAAAAGACCAGGATTATCCCCAGCGCCAACAATAACAATACCCAAAACCCAGGCCTGAGAAACATCTGATAATGCCTGCCCATTAAAAGCCAGACGTATGCTCCTGCCCAGGCGAGGAATACGCCCGTAATCCTGAGCCGTGGGAAATCAACGATCGGTTTACTCATCAATATCCCCATCCGACAAATCCATGCAACACCACCATGGCCATGAATACCGTAAAGACCGTCATTCCGGCAAGCACTATAATGGCACCTTTTCGGAAGACCCTCGTGTACATAAAGACAAGTTTGAGATCGAGCATCGGCCCCAGGACCATGAAAGCCATCTGTCCCGACAAGGGAACGAGAAAACGAAAAGAGGCGGCCACAAAGGCATCAGCCTCTGAGCAGAGGTTCAGCACCACGGCCAGTGACATCATGAGGATAATTGATGCTGACGGATACTCGGCAAAAAAGAGGAAAGATGTACGGTCTACGGAGCTCTGTAACAGCGCAGCGATGAAGGCGCCCATAACAAGAAATCCTGTTATATCAAGGAAGTCATGGGCAGCATGGGTGAATGCCGAGACAACCCTTGAGCCGGACAGCCCGCCGGCCATATGATTATGTCCACAACATACTTTATGCATGTGGTTACTTGTCAAATCTACTTCGGGGAGAACGGCAGAGCCTTTCCTGAATAACATACCCATACTGAGGCCGATCCCAACGGCTATGAAATACCCGGCTATGAGCCTTATGGCACATACCCCCCAGTCCAACCTGTAGGCTACGGCTGTGGATGCAAATACTACAGGGTTCACTATGGGGCCGCCGAGCAGGAAGGCTATAGCAGCGGGAAACGGCGCCCCTTTACGCAGGAGTCTCCTCACTACGGGAACGACAGCGCACTCACATACGGGGAATATCATACCCATGCCCGCGGCAACGAACACGGTTCTCAATTTGCCTTCAGGGAGGATCGATGAGATCTTCTCTTCGGATACGAATTCTTCTATCAAACCACCGATTACAGAACCGATGAGCATGAATGGAAATGCCTCAAGGACAATGCTTACAAAGGTGACGGATAGGGTTCGAACGTATTCCGTTTCTCCCCAATGAGCCAAAAGCGCTATGGCATAAATGAGGAAGGCAGCCTCGATAATGAGACCCTTGGGAATACTGTGATTCGTCATTACCCCGTCCCTTACTTATGACACATCTTCACCTTCCGCTGTACTGTCAGTTTCGTCTTTTAGATTCTACACCACGTTTAGATCTCAGACCTTCCAATACAAGAGAAAGAAAGAAGCAGGATCCTGCAACCATAATGATAGTTGCTCCAGAGGTCAAATTAAAGGTATAAGAGAGCCAGAGTCCGATCAAGGTAAAGAGAGAGTTCAGTAGTATGGAGATGACTATCATTTTGCGGAGGGATATCGAGTAGCCTTCCGCAATGTAAGGAGCGATCGTCAATAAGGCTATGACGAGGATAAGTCCCACAACACGGATAATCATCACAACTGAAAGGGCGATCATAGCCAGGAGAAGGAAGTGGAGGAACGTCACAGAGACCCCTCTTACTTTTGCAAATTGTTCGTCGTAGGAGTAGGCCATGAGGCCATTGTAGAGAAGTGCTACGATGAAAGCGATTACGCTGCACAGGACAAACATCATCGAAAGGTCTAATTTCGATACGGTCAGAATGCTCCCGAAGAGAAAACTCATCAAGTCCACGTTGTACCCCGGCGCCAAGTCAAGGAGAATCACACCAAGGGCCATTCCAAGGGCCCATAGCACACCTACGATGGTATCGGACCGATACCTGGCTTTCAAGGTAACTGCCGCCATAACAACCGAAGTAAAGAGGGCAAAACCCAAGGTGGTCAGTGTGTAGGGCAGCCCGAAGAAAAAAGCCAGACCGATCCCACCATATGCCGCATGCGCAATGCCGCCGGAGAGGAACGCAAGCCTATTAACAACAACGAATGTTCCAACTATACCGCAGGTGATGCTCGCGAGCAGACCGGTCAAGAGAGCGTTTCTCATAAATTCAAAATGAAGGGCTTCGAGCATATCAGTCATCTCCATGGTGTTCCAAAACCCGATGAGGCAGCCCATGGGCTATGAGCTCCACCGGACATTGGTATGCCATCTCAAGCATGTCGGCGGTAACTTCCGGGGCGTCGTGGAAGAAAACCTGGCGATTCACACAAGCCACGGACTTTACGTAACTGGAAATAATGCTGAGATCATGGCTGACCACCAGGATGGTCATGGTCTCGTTGAGTTTTTCTAAGAGATCGTAGAGGTCGGTTTGCCCCTTAGTATCCACGCTCGAGGTCGGCTCATCCAGGAGTATAATTTCAGGCTCATCTACGAGTGCCCTTGCGATATTTACTCTCTGCCGTTGTCCTCCGGAAAGCTGCTCAATACGGCGACTCCGTAATTCCCACATCTCCATTTGTTCCAATGCATCTTGGACGGCCGACTTATCGGTGCTTGAGTATCTGGACCATCCTATGCCGGGTCGCAGCCTTCCCATGAGCACCACGTCAAGTACGGATATGGGGAAGGTCTTTTTCGCGCCGACATCCTGAGGCACATAGCCTATACGGTGAACCACTTCCCCGGGCGGACGATCGAAAACCCGCACAGTTCCCTGATCGGGCTTTAAAAGGCCCAACATCAACTTGAGCAAGGTGGTCTTTCCTCCTCCATTCGGACCGAGAATCGCCAAGAAATCTCCGCTATGGATCGTTAAGTTCACACCTGACAGGACTGGTGCGTCTTTGAAAGAGAACCACAGGTCTCGAATTTTTATAACAGGTGTATTCATGTCATTTGAGACCGGCCTTGAACTTCTCGGCCACGTTGCGTAAGTTATTGGCCCAGTCCGGACCAAGGGAATCGACAAAAATGACTTCTCCGCCTATGGCATTCGCGATGGTATTGGCGCTTTTTGCCGAGAACTGGGTTTGGACAAAGACTACCTTAATGCCCTGTTCTATTGCATGTTTGATGAGATGCTTAAGTTCTGCAGGTTTGGGTTCTTTTCCTTCGCCCTCGACAGGGACCTGTTTCAACCCGTAATCACGGGCAAAGTAGCCCCAGGCGGGATGAAAAACCATAAATTCGACATCTTGCACCTTGCCTGCAAATATTTCCCTGATCTCGGCATCGAGTTCAACGATCTCCATAATGAAGTCCTTGTAGTTGTTTTCGTAAAAGGATCGGTGAACCGGATCGACCGTCACCAAGGCCTTGAGAATATTCCGGGCCTGCAACATGACCAGGGGGGGAGAAAGCCACACATGCGGGTCCTTGATCCCCTGATGATGCCCCTTATTTCTTGCTCTGCCACCGGCGTGATAATGAGATTTCATGAGGATTTTTTCTATACCATCTTCCGTATGCACAACGATCATCTTGGGGTTGGTAGCGACAATCTTTTTTATCCATGCCTTTTCAAACGGAACCCCGATAGCGAAATAGATGCTCGACTTAGACAGAGCTACCATCTGGTGAGGCCTGGGCTCGTAAGTTCCAGGATTAGCGCCGGGCTTGACCATGATGGATACCTCGACGAACTTGTGCCCTATCTTTTCAACAAAGTACTTCTGGGGTGCGATGCTCACGAAGACCGGAAGAGCCTCTGCCCCATTTACTCCAGTTACCCAGAGTATCCCCCAGAAACAGAAACATAATCCAGAGCTTAGCAAGAAACGGACCATTAGGTCTCCCTCGTATGTGGCTTATCGAAGGTTTTCTACAATCTTGAAGACGTCACAATTGGATGGATTTTCGGGGATACAAAAATACCGGGGGCTCTTGACAAGCAGGAATGCATCGTCCTGTGTGTGCTTTCCCGTAAAGATAGTGGATTGAGAAAGTCTTTCCGGTTGAAGCCTTGCCTTCAAATCAAACCCGTGATTTGCCAGCAAGACCAAGTCAGGGGCTTGATCGAGAAACGGCCCCGCGTATATCTCTTCTTTTCTATACACTCCCT
>DAOWME010000095.1 GCA_030643245.1 Deltaproteobacteria bacterium | reverse complement strand
GGTTGGATTTGTTCGATCTGAAAATACAAAACCACAGGAATAGTCTTAACTATTTCGAGGATTTTGTGTTTGAAGATCGGGCGAAGATGGCCTGAAGGTGAGATGCATAGATGGGGAAGTTATTTCGGCCCCGTCCCTAAGCATGATGTCCGAAACGATGATCAAGGCCAAAGTTTCGATGAGGTAAGGTGCAAGGTTTTCAGTTATTAAACGTCACAAAGCCAGAGGGAGAAACCCAAGTAAGTCATACATTTTCAAGGGCATAAATCATCTTCATGCAAGTAACATCCACAGAGTAATCCTCAATAACTCGGTTCCTTCCCGCCTCACCCATAATCCGCCTCAACTCGGGGGCAGATACGAGTCCCTCGACAGCCATATACCATTCATTGAAATCATTAACCAGGAAACCTGTCACACCTTCTTCAACAATACTCCCGTTCACACCCGTTGGCGATGAGACTACCGGCAGGCCTGCAGCCATATACTGGAGAACCTTCAGCCCACATTTTCCCCGTGTCCAAGGATTATCAGGCATCGGCGCAATACCTATGTGGGCGGATGCCAGTGCTTTCGTCTCTATCTCTTCGCTCCACGGGACAGTAATGGTTTGTAGACTTTGTGACGGCAAGTCAAAATCAGCTATGATCTTAAGCCTGAGAGAAACAAAACTCTCAGCCAGCCGCTCCAGGGTGGGTAGGGCCTCTTCAAGATACCTCCTTGTCGAACTGCTCCCAATCCAAACAAGGTCGATGTGGTCTACAGGTTTGCTCGCCTCAAGCTCATATCTTTGCAGTGAGACTGATGTAGGGAAAGTCACCACTGCCTGGTTGTAACGAAGAGCAGCATCGCGCAGATAATCATTGCCCACCCAGATCTGCTGGCAGTGACGGGCCATCTGCGCAAAGCGATTTTCACGTCTACGAGATGGGGTGCCATCACTGTTGAGAAAGATCGCATCATCGAGGTCGAATACGATCCTTTTTGAACACAAACGAAGCAATCGGAGAAAAGCAACGCCGAAGGTTCTTCTCAAGATCACCACAACATCAGCCCGAAGCGCACCATACAGCAGTTTTATACGTGACAAGGAGTTATGCCGTGCCGCCAAGTGCGCAGGGCGCCATCCGTTGGCTTGCAACATGTTGAAATAGGCCAGGACTCGATAGCGAGTCGATGCAGCGTGCTCACCCTTTGAAACAAAAAGGACCCTCTTGTTGTTCATGACTTCTCGTAAACGCCAAAAATCTCGTCTCCCCGGCGGCCTATAGCTGTCAGTAAAACATAAAACCTCGCTATCAATCTTCGTACCTTGCGATTTTTGGATGGATCATCCCGATTCCCGGTCACATAATCCCAGCTCATCAGTATGATCTTTGGTGTAGTAAAGGTCTTTTCCGTAAGCGACAGGAGACCGTGGCGCCCCGCCAGCATTCGAAGATTGGCTGGGGAGAAAAGTATAAGATGGCGCGGCACATCATTATCATACCAGTACGTCCCGAACCATTGTCGCCCCAATGCCAGGCTGTTTGGCGTTCGAACCACCAACCGCCCCCCCCTCTTCAAGATCCGGGCTATTTCGCTCATCAAAGCATCCGGGTCTGAAACGTGTTCGATCAGGTGCCGCGCCGATACCAGGTCAAAGCTGTTCTCTTCAAAAGCGGCGGCGTGCAGGTCACCGTGGAACACCTTGAGACCTGCTCTGCGACAGACGTCTACAGCCACCGGATTAAACTCCACGCCTTCAAACCGCCAACCCAGGGAATTCATCCTTCGCATAAATTTTCCATTACCACACCCTATATCAAGCGCCCTTCCATTCGGTACAAATGAGATGGCATCACGGTATCTGGAAACCGCGAGTACAGGGGCTAGTAACCTGAACAACAATGGAACATGTAGGTGAGTATAGTGATACTTATGAAGCAGTATGGCGAGCTTGGTGCGCCCGTGACGCAGCGGATTATTTACCTCCCGGTAAACCTCGTAGTCGTCGGGATAGAAGCCGGCAATATCAGAAGGGGAAGGCATAGTGCCCTGATAGACCGCGCTGCACCGCTGGCATTGCATATACCGATAGGTATCGGGCTTGTCGTGGAGTAGATCCCTGCCTTCAAAAGAGAATATTCCATGCGAGTTGCAAAGAGGACACCTCGAATCGGGTCCGGATTCTGACTGGTTAGCGCCCATTAGATGACCACCGGGGTTTTCCTGGACAATTTCCGATATAGTCTGATGCCACGTCTCCTCACCCGTCGCCAAAAGACCTTGTCTTCCCGGAGAGAAACCCTCAATGGCCTATTCCGGTATACCCGGACAAAGCGCAATAAGTCACGCTGGGTCAAACCTATGTCCATGGTCGAAAAGAACAGTCCGCCGATATCCTTTACTCGCCAGCGCGATGGTACATGACGCCTAATCTGTACGCGGTGCAGATCAATCAGGTAAAGCTGCAAACCACGAGTGTCTATCCTCTCTCGTCCTCCCGAAACATCAAGCAGGAAATGACAAATATAGAAATCCCTATGGTTAATTCCATGTTCATGGAGCGTTCTGGCTATCTTCGCTACTTCCTTGATTAAGGCCTGTTTCAAGGCATAACTTGGGGGTGACTGACGCCAACTGCGGCAGAAAACCGCCAAACTTACCGTGTTGGCCAGTTCTTCCGTGATCACAAAAGACTGAAGTCGTGCCGGATTCCAACCTCTCTTACCATATCCCACCAGATGCATCGTCCTAACGCCCAGTTCTTCCAGGCGTTGGATCGCCCGCCATTCATTTTGTGCACTGAAGATCGGTAAACGCAATTGTGAGAGGTTCTTTATTATCTCTTTGCAACCGATACCGTAATGAAGCTTGGCAAAATAATACCCGCCGCCGAGAGCAAAACGCACAGCCTTACGGCCCTTTTGCTCGCTGTATATCTCACCTTCCAGGGCAAATACCCGGCCAAAGACATCCCGGCCTTGCCAGCGTTCCCTCCAATCCGCAGGTAGGACTAGCATGCCGCCACCTGTTCGATAAAATCCGCAGCCTGTTTCGCCCTGCCGAAGACATCGGTCCTTGAGACATATGCCCTACCATTCGCCTGCCATTGATATTTCTTATCTGAAGTCAGCATGGAAATCAACAGTCGATTGAGCGACGCTTGCTCAAAAGGTGAAGGGACCAATTGTCCTGCGCCGGCACGTTCAATATGGTAACCATAACCACAAACGTCAGTAGCCAGAACCGGTAATCCTGATGCCATCGCCTCAATTAAGACTGTACCGGTGTTTTCCTCGTAGGCGGGGTGCAGCAAGACATCGGCTGCCGTCAAAAACAGGGGAACATCTTTGCGCCCACCTAAAAACCGCACCTTCTCAGAAATACCCAAGCGTCGAGCTAATCTTTTGAAGGGACCTTCTTTGCCTTCACCCAGGATCAACAAGATCGTTTCCGCACAAAGATCGGGAGGTAAAGAAGCAATACCCCTGACCGCGCGGTCAACGCCTTTTCTCCTAAAATCTGATCCGACCATCAAGACAATATTTTGATCCGGTCCGATGAGGAGTTCGCTGCGTAATGTTTCACGAACCCCGGCCGCATCTCTGGGTGCCAAACGATCCCTATCGACACCGGGGGGTAATAAGTGAAACCGATGTTCTGGCGTGCCGTAGCAATCCATAAAGCGTTCCTTTTCATTTTCGGAAATCAACAGGATCTCTGTATTTGACTGTTTATCAAAGACGGCTCGTTCTAGTCGCAGATAGCCCCGGCAACGTCCTGTCAAACGATACAGGACGCTCCTCCCACCTATACGTGCCGCAAAACATGTGTCTGATGCAAAATAGACGTCCAAACCGGGCATCTTATTGAATCCAACGACTGCATCATAGGGCCTCTCTTTTAAACATCTCTTGAGTCTTCCAGCATACGACTGACAACGTCTGTGATTGGTTAGGCCCATAACCGGGAGTACTGAGACACGCAAGCCGGGGGGAATTTCTCCCTGCCAGGAGCCGGTGTACACATCTATTTGATGACCACGAGTCAGACAGACCTCGGCCAACCGCAGGAAACCCCGCTGCAACCCACCGAATGGAAAATATTTGAATAGGCAAAAAGCAAATTTACATTTTACACACATTGAAACTACCCATAACTTATATCATTGAGCATTTATATGGCTTCAGGGTTCTTTAGCTTTTCAGTGATTAAAGAACCCTGTAAACAAGGAAATTTTTTCCCTTTAGGTCAGTCAACTCATGGACAAGGTTGAGCGTTTTGCGGCCAACTGATAATGAATCAGGAAGGACCCTATCAACCTGGTGAGATTCGAGAACAACTATATCTACCTCTTTCCCCTCTACTGCACGTTTGATCTCCTGAAACGTATACTTGGCCAAGGTTTCAACGTTCGTCCCGCCGGCATAGTATGCGATTCTCGAATCATAGCCCATGATTCTGGAATTTGCGGGGCAGTTTTCCGCTATCCAGAGGCCGGCTTTCTTTATCCATACCTTGTCGCTCCTTTGAGGCTTCAATGTCATAGGTAAAAGGATCACTATAATCAAGATCATGACAAATAATGAGATTTTATTCAGGGAAATGCGATTTGCCGGGTTTGACTCGAATATCTTCCGGACTACCCAGCTTCTTGATTCCTGGATACCGAAGGCTGCCCAGACGAGACCGATCACGGTAACAGGCAGCAGATGTCTGTGGCTTACATAACCGATATTGAGAAGCAACAGATAAAGAATCGGCAGATAAAGAAAAAGAAAAGACAGGATGAACCATTGTCCCCTGTCCATTCCGAAGACTCCTTTACCCTTGTAAATGCCGAATAAAAGGAACAAAAAGAGAAGAGGGTGAAACGTGGTGGTCAGTTTAATGAAGAACTTGAGACCCTTTTTGAAACATTCAAGATCGATACCACTGTAAATGTTGGGCTTTAGAAAATTACCAGCGTCGCTTGACGTCGATCTCCCCGTTTCCCCCTGTGTTGAAGGCTTTTCAACCTTTGTTTGGTGATTCATCTTGTCCGGAGATTCACCTTTGTGGCTCTGAATGCCCATGAGATCTACGATGCTCTTTTTCTTTGTGATTGTCCAATGACCCGTATCTATTCTTAAATAAAGAAGATATGGCGAAGCAAAAATGAGAAAGCCTATGACTAATAATAAAGCGCTTGCCACAGCTTTTCCGGCACGGAACCGGCGTCTCCTTGCAGCCCCTATGAGAATCCAGAACATAATTACGATGAGGATCCCGATACCTTCGGGTCTCGTAAGGTAGGCAAATGCGGCACAAGCCCCCGTCAGGAAGAAACAAAGAAGCCCCCGTCTTTCCAGGGCATTCCACCCAATAGCGATCCCTGTTGCAAAGAAAATAATGTATAACGAATCTGAAAGCACATCAACTGAGATCCTCGCCAAATGGGGATGGAAAGCGACAAGTAAGCCGGTTACAAACCCAACCTTTTCGTTGAAGAGATTCTTACCCAAGTAGAACATGGGAATCACCAGAAGGGACCCGGCAACAATCGATATGATCTGTCCGGCCAACTGAGCATCCCCAATCAGGTAGGAACCGGCGGCAATCAGCACCGAATAAAAGGGATGATAGTCATGGCCCAGGGCTTTTGCAATCTCCCCTTGCTTCAGGCATTGCGCAAGGGACAAGAACGTGACGCCGTCCCTGCTGATTACAAAAGTAAGAACGTACAGATATACCCTCACTATAAGGGCAAGGCCAACCAATACCAGTGGAGAACGATAATCCTGGGACAGACGCCCATGGCCTGTGTATGCCCTGTCAGCCACCTTCAACACCTTCCTCAGAGTATGTCTTCCCCACAAACGTTTTCTGGTTACGAACTATAGACTTCCATATATTAAATTTCACTGCGTTATCGGTCGGAAGCCTCGACGACGTACTAAAAATGTACGAATTACTCGGATTCCTCCCTCTGGCCTTGTGAAATTTATAATATCTGAAAACCTATATAAAACCAGCCGGCGCCCTTTCTTGGGAAAGGGCGCAACCCTTAACCGTCGAGCTTTTTCGCTTCATCAATCAACATGATAGGTATATCATCTTTAATCTCATAGATCAAACTGCACGAGTCACATATGAGGCCATCTCCCTCTTCATTCAGGTGGATATCACCCTTGCACTTGGGACAGGCCAGAATATCCAGTAATTCCTTACTAATACCCATTAGTCTCTCCTTTTCACCCAACCTCCCTCTTTCCAATGCGGCCAGTTTCCCTGCCACAGCAGAGAACACATCATCAACAGCTATTTCTCCCATACATCTCTTTGTGTCGCATTTCTTCTTGAAACACGGACTGCACGCAAGATCGCTTCTTATGACCGTGTGACCCTCACCATACGGCCCTGTCCTCCACGGTGCGGTTGGACCGAATATGGCCACTACCGGTGTGTCCATGGCTGAGGCAATATGCATGGGGCCCGTATCCGTCGTAATCATCAGATCAACCAAACTCAACAGGCATGCGAGCTCTTTCAGACTCAGCATTCCAGCGGCATTGAATACTTTCCCACGCATTTCTGAAGCGATCATCTCAACCATCGATCGATCGTTCTTGTCCCCGGTAAAGATAATGCGCGTATCAAATGCATCGATTATCCTGTCACACAAAGGACCAAACTTCTTCTGGTCCCATAACTTGGTCGCCCACCCTGAACCCGGATGGACAGCGATTATTCTGTGGCTGTCATATATTCCATTATTCCCCAGGAACTCCTTGACATACGCCACGTCCTTTTCGGCGACAGGGATAAGGAACCCGGGCCCGTTGAGTTCCCCACCCAGATTTCCTGCGAGGTTAAGGTATCTGTCAACAGCGTGCAAATCAGGATCACAGGGCGGAATTCGTTCGTTCAGGAATGCGTAGCTAAACTCGCGAGTCTTATCATAACCGATTCGCCTTTTGCCGCCGCTTAAAAATGTCAAGATCCCGCTCTTAAAAAGTCCTTGAAAGTCAATAACAAGATCATACTTTCCGCCCCTGAGTTCCTTAATAAAAGAGATGATCTCGCCAAGCGTTTGAAGGCAGGTGGATCGCCTCAAGAGACCCCTCATCCATCTCTTCCTCTTGGACACTATTATATAATCAAGACACGGGTGGCCTCTGATTATATCCTGGGCCTTCTCTTCAACCAACCACGTGATATGACTTTCCGGGTACGCAGCACGTATAGATTCCAAAGCCGGGAGGGTATGAACTACATCACCGATAGCGCTCAACTTCACCATGAGGATTTCCATTATTATTTCACCTGGAGGTCGAGCAAAATCCAGTTCACTGCGGCAAGGATGTTCTCGGCAATGTAATGCGGACGACTTTTTGATCCTCTATGGAGAGATCCTATCTTATCCTTGCCATGCCCTGTCAATACAAGAACGCCCTTGGCTCCGACTCTATGGGCTAACTCAATATCACTGGCCTTATCTCCAACAACATAAGAGTGGGAAAGATCGATTGTTAGTTCCTTTGAAGCCACTTCCAACATCCCGGGCGCCGGCTTCCGGCAGTTGCATCTCTGACGATACCCCGGGGGTCCGAAATCGGGGTGATGTGGACAGTAATATATGCCATCCAGGTAAGCGCCTTTTTCCTTCAACAACTCCTCTAGCTTCATGTGCACCCTTTCGACAACCTCTTCAGAAAAATATCCCCTTGCCACCCCCGACTGGTTAGTAATAACAACTGCTTTGATCTGGTTCTTGTTGATGAGTCTTATAGCGTCCGCAGCCCCAGGCAATATACTTAAGTCGTAGGGGGTCTTTAGATAACCTCTCTCTTCATTTATGGTCCCGTCCCTATCCATAAAAACAGCAATATTCATCCTAAACTCTATTACAGAGTCTTATGATCCTGCCCTTTCAAGTCCGCCTTACCCACCCTTGCCAGTAAAAACTCCTTGAACTCTTCCTCTCTATCCACACGTAATTCTATACTGAGGGCAAATATCTCCAGATTGTCAAGACAGGAACTGTCTATCTTCACCATGTCCTTCTCTGTAGTCACAGCAAAATTGACTCTTGTTGCGCTTTCCCCTATCCTCTGATAATCCTTTGACGAATACCAATGGTGGTCAGGAAAAATTAGTTCCGCCACTACTGTAGCGCCCAGGTCCTTCAATGACATAGTGAAGTATTCCGGGTTGGCAATCCCGGAAAAGGCTAACACCCTTTTGCCCCTCAGGTAATCCAACTCTTTCGTTTCTCCAGATTGGTTTATCAGATGCCTGGCCTGGAAATGACCACAAAAGATCTTGGCGTCCTCTTTGATGCCGCTTATTTTTCGGCTTATCTCTCTGTATTCCTCAAGATTTCTCGTCCTTGTAACTAGAAAGACATCCGCTCGCTTTAGGTTCTCCACCGGTTCTCTCAGTGTCCCCCTCGGCAAGAGATAATTATCAGCAGATATTCCCCCGAAATCGACCAAAAGAATGTCTAAGTCTCTCTTAAGCCTAATATGTTGAAAACCGTCATCCAAAACCAGTACATTGCAGCGAAAACGATCGACAGCATATCGCCCCAAACGATACCGGTCCTTTGATGCCAAAACGGGAACGCCACTTAATTTCCTTGCCAACATGTAAGGTTCATCACCGGAATCTCTTGGGCTCATTAAGGGTCTGTTACCATCCGATACAATATTTACAGTGGATCCTCCCCTACCCTTGTAGCCCCTACTCAATATGGCAACGTGGAAATTGTTTTCCCTCAACAACTGAGCAATATAATAAGTTGTAGGAGTCTTTCCCGAGCCTCCCAGAGAGATATTCCCAACACTTATGACCATACAGGGAAGTTCTTTTGAGTCAAAGACACCTGTCCGATATAACCAATACCTGATCCGGACAACACCCCTGTATAGCAATGAGAGCAGGGATAAAGGGTATAGTAATATCTTTACCTGTCTATTGTCATATTTTCCATAGATGATTCTTTCGGAAAGGGTTCGTAGGTTCATCTTTTTCGTAGGGGCAACCCTTGTGGTTGCCCTGTCCACGGTTACCCAATGTATTCCGTTACCCAAATGGGCGCCCACAAGGGGCACCCCTACCAAAACAACGGCGCCGTGGATTCCGACCGATAAGGGACGGGGACGAAATAACTTCCCCATTTGTACATCTCATCTTCAGGCCATCTTTGCCCGATCTTCAAACACAAAATCCTCGAAATAGGCAAAACTATTCCTGTGGTTTTGCATTTTCAGATCGAACAAATCTGACCTAAATCTGAGCGCCAACTTGAGGAAGTTATTTCGGCCACGTCCCTTATTATAGAAAAAAATATGAAAAAAGACTCAGATTCATCAAAACTTCACGAACTATATTCTTCTGAAGAAATAAAAAAGCGTGTACAAGAGCTTTCTTTTGCAATTTCAAATGATTATGTGAATCGTGAGTTAAATATTGTGGGTATTTTAAAAGGAGCTTTTATTTTTTTAGCAGATTTAGTAAGGTTTTTAACAATTCCTTGTTATATTCATTTTTTACGGGCTTCCAGTTATGGCTGTCAAAAAATTACTTCAGGGCAAGTGGAGATTCAACACACCTTGAATCTTGCAGGCAAGCACATTCTTCTTGTAGAAGATATAATTGATACGGGATTAACTTTGAATTCTGTTATCAATGAATTACGGATACAGCATCCTGCCTCGTTGAAAATTTGTAGCCTCCTGGATAAACCTGCGGCTCGTAAAACTTCAATTAAAGTGGATTATACCGGATTCACCATTTCAGATAAATTTGTTGTTGGATATGGAATAGACTTCTCTGAGCATTATCGTGAATTGCCCTACATCGCTGAATTGAAAAACTAATCGTGGAATAACTCACAGAAAAAAACTTCCTGACAGCAAAGATAACGGGTCTTTTTCCAGTTGCGATATAGTGAGACCCTTGAAAAAGCCAATTTGAAAGAGCAAAATTATTAGGCTCTATATGGATTCCAGGTTGTTAGTAAGAAGAAGACGAAGCAAGGAGTCCATGAGCTTTGTCCCTCTTTTTTTTGCGTTATGGACAAACTCAAAGAATCCGATGTAGTTGGGCAACTTTTCTTGAGAAATCCCTCGATGAGGTTG
>DAOWME010000218.1 GCA_030643245.1 Deltaproteobacteria bacterium | reverse complement strand
TTTTTTTTGAACCGTAAAATATCGAATGTCGAAGTAATACCTTCGAAATTCTGCGGTTCGATATTCAAAATTTCTGATAAACATGAGGTAGTTGAAATGCGAGAGACCACTTATCTTGTAATATTTATTACCGCGAGTTCCGAGGAAGAGGCCGAGACGATCGGAAAGACCCTCGTAGAGGAGAGACTGACCGCTTGTGCTAATATTGTCGGTCAGATAAGATCAATATTTCACTGGGAAGGCAAGCTCTACGACGAAGGAGAAGTGCTGCTCATCGCAAAGAGCAAGGGGTCGCTATTTCAGGAGATTAAGGACAGGGTCATAGAACTCCACAGCTATGATGTTCCGGAGATTATCGGTACTCCAATCCATTCAGGGTCGGAAGATTATCTCAATTGGATTGATGAGGTTACCAAAGACTAAGGGACGTGGCCGAGTTACTTCGGCCCCGTCCTAGTCACAACTAGCATAGCTGAGCGCCGGTCTTTTGCCTTGACAAGAAAGATAAATTGTAATAGAAAATAGTACATCCTTAATAAGAGTTGAAAAGTAGCTGACACTTTATTTTTCGACACTAAGTTTCAGTATTCAGATTTTGTATTTCTCACTACTGACACCGAAAAGAGCCATGTGAGGGGGCAATTTTCAGCACCCCCAGAACGTAATCCGATTAATACCCAAAAATGGAGATGGAATTGACCGACAATGATATCACCACAGCCCTGACCTTCGATGATGTATTGCTGCTGCCGGCAAGGTCTGATATCTTGCCCAAGGACGTTGATGTATCGACCTACCTTACTAAATCTATCCGGTTGAATATTCCCATAGTCAGTGCGGCCATGGATACAGTTACCGAATCAAGAACAGCTATAAGCATGGCACAGGAGGGGGGAATAGGGATCATCCACAGGAATCTCAGTGTCGAATCCCAGGCATCGGAGGTTGACAAGGTTAAGAAATCTGAAAGCGGGATGATTGTAGATCCTATTATTATGCACCCTGGTCAGAAGATCCATGAGGCCATGGACGTAATGGCAAAGTACCGAATCTCAGGTGTCCCAATTACCAAAGAAGGGAAATTAGTGGGAATACTAACGAATAGAGATCTCAGGTTCGAAACAGACCTCGATCAGGATATAGGTAACGTGATGACCAAAGAAAACCTCGTTACAGCTTCTGTTGGGATCACCTTAGAGGAATCGAAAAAACTCCTTCATAAGAATCGGATCGAAAAACTCCTTGTTGTAGATGAAAACAATAACTTGAAAGGGTTGATAACCATAAAGGATATTGAAAAGATACGTAAATATCCAAATGCCTGTAAAGATCAATTGGGAAGGCTCCGGGCTGGGGCTGCCATTGGCATAACCTCGGATCGGGCGGAGAGAACGGAAGCCCTTCTCAAAGCCGGCGTAGATGTCATTACGATAGATACTGCCCATGCCCATACCAAGAGCGTTGTGGAAGCTGTTATCGATACCAAGAAAATTTTTCCCGATTGTGAATTGATGGCTGGAAACGTAGCCACAGCTGAGGGCACTTTGGACTTGATCAAGGCAGGTTGCGATGGTGTAAAGGTCGGTGTGGGCCCCGGGTCTATTTGTACAACAAGGGTAATCGCCGGGGTCGGTGTGCCTCAGATTACGGCCATAATGGATTGTGCAAAGGTTGGGGCAAAATTTGGTGTTCCTCTTATTTCAGATGGAGGCATAAAATTCTCGGGCGATATTACCAAAGCCTTGGCAGTCGGAGCCCATTCCGTTATGATAGGTAACTTGTTTGCCGGCACAGAGGAAAGTCCCGGAGAGACAGTAATCTTCCAGGGAAGGAGTTACAAAGTATATAGGGGAATGGGTTCCATAGAGTCAATGAAGAGAGGAAGTAAAGATAGGTACTTTCAGGATGATATAATTGGTGACGCCAAACTCGTCCCTGAGGGGATTGAGGGGAGAGTTCCTTACTCAGGGTCCTTGTCCTTTAACACATACCAATTGATAGGAGGGTTACGAGCCGGTATGGGCTATCTCGGATGTAAGGACCTTCAGGAATTGAGGGAAAAAGCCAGATTTGTGAAGATCACCCCATCTGGTCTGAAAGAAAGCCATGTCCATGACGTCATCATTACCAGGGAAGCCCCGAATTATCGTCTGGAATAGACAGGCTCCTGCCTCAAATCTGAGCGCCAACTTGAGGAAGTTATTTCGGCCTCGCCCCTAATTGACTAGACCTGAGCTGCACAGCTCAATATAATTTCCATTCCTTAGTGGACAAATGAGATATAGTTGTGTCTGTTGATATCCACCAAGAAAAAATACTGATTCTGGACTTCGGCTCTCAATATACGCAGTTGATCGCAAGAAGGGTTAGAGAGTGCAAGGTATACTGCGTAATTAAGCCTTTCAATGTAAAAATGGAGGAGATCGAACAGCTTAACCCCAAAGGCATTATCCTTTCCGGGGGGCCTTCCAGTGTATATGATGAGGATGCGCCTTACTGTTCCCATCAGGTATTTGAACTCGGCGTTCCGATCCTCGGTATATGTTATGGAATGCAGTTCATGGCCCACGTGCTGGGGGGAGAGGTTAAGGCTTCATCCAGGCATGAATATGGACAGACAGAGGTCTGGGTAGATGATTTTACGGATCTGTTCGCCGGTTTTGACAGCAGTCCCCATATTGATGTATTGATGAGTCATGGTGACAAGATTCAGACCCTTCCGCCTGGCTTTAACGCCATCGCCCACAGCAAAAATTCCCCTATTGCCGCCATAAAGGATAACAACTCCAAAATCTTTGGTGTCCAATTTCATCCGGAAGTAGCACATACACCCAGGGGCATGGATATTCTCAAGAACTTTCTGTATGAGGTGTGTGGATGTCTTCCTAATTGGACCATGGAATCCTTCATCAATAGCTCTATCATTGAAATTAAGAAGAAGTTGAGAGGGGAACGGATCGTTTGCGCCCTGAGTGGAGGGGTCGATTCATCAGTTGTAGCAGCTTTGCTTCATCGTGCTGTCGGGGATCAACTGGTATGTATCTTTGTTGATAACGGCCTGCTCAGAAAGGACGAAGCACGAGAAGTGAAGCGGGTCTTCGGTGGGCATTACAAGATGAACCTTCGTTTTATCGATGCTGAAGACGTATTCTTGGAAAAATTGAAGGGGGTTACCGATCCGGAGGACAAGAGAAAGATCATCGGTAATAAGTTCATCTGCCTTTTTGAGGAGGAAGCCAAGAAGATTGGAGATGTAAGGTACCTTGCTCAGGGAACCCTCTATCCGGACGTTATTGAGAGTATCTCTTTTGGAGGACCCTCTGCCACTATCAAGAGTCACCACAATGTGGGCGGGCTGCCCGAAAAGATGAATCTACAATTGATAGAACCTCTGAGGGAGCTATTTAAAGACGAGGTGAGACTCGCAGGAAGAGAGTTAGGTTTGCTTGAAGAGACAATAAATAGGCAACCCTTTCCCGGTCCCGGGCTTGCAGTCAGAATTCTCGGTGAGGTTACCAAGGAGAACCTATCCATCCTTCGAGAAGCGGACTGTATCGTTGCTGATGAGATAGGTAAAACAGAAGGTTACAAGGAGATTTGGCAGTCTTTTGCTGTCCTTCTTCCTGTTAAGACAGTAGGGGTGATGGGAGACGAGAGGACATATGAGAATGTCGTTGCCCTCCGAGTTGTGGAAAGCCGGGATGGTATGACTG
Organism: Deltaproteobacteria bacterium; assembly: GCA_030643245.1. Classification (GTDB taxonomy): domain Bacteria; phylum Desulfobacterota; class UBA8473; order UBA8473; family UBA8473; genus JAUXHQ01. The sequence continues at coordinate 1,282 of DAOWME010000218.1, read as the reverse complement.
CTGATTGGGTAAGACTGCCATATGAGATTCTCGGAAGGGTCTCCAATAAAATCATCAATGAGGTAAAGGGTGTAAATAGGGTGGTATACGATATCTCTTCCAAACCCCCGAGCACAATTGAATGGGAGTAAATATGCAACATTCGGACTTCGTTCACCTCCATTTACATACAAAGTACAGCCTGCTTGATGGGGCCATAAGATTGGAGGAACTCTTTGCCCTGGCAAAGGATTACAAGATGCCGGCCCTGGCCATGACCGATCATGGCAACATGTTTGGCGCAATAGAGTTTTACACGAAAGCCTATGAAAACGGGATCAAACCGGTCATAGGTTGTGAGGTTTATGTTGCTCCGGGGAGCAGGTTTACGAAAGAGTCGCGGGGCATCTCCGCTTCGTCTTATCATTTGACCCTTTTGGTGAAGGATAAAAAAGGGTATAAGAATCTGCTCAAATTGACAAGCGCTGCCTACCTTGAAGGTTTCTACTACCGTCCCAGGGTGGACAAGGAACTGTTGAAGAAGTATAATGAGGGGTTGATCGCACTGAGCGGCTGTTTACACGGTGAGCTCTCTCATCTTATCGCACAGGGAAGTGGAGAGAAGGCCCTTACAGTGGCCGACGAGTATAAGGAGATATTTGATGATAACAGGTTCTATCTGGAGATGCAGGATAACAAAATCAAGCTCCAGGAGACTGTTAATGATGGGCTTATTGAGATAGGTAGGAAACTTGACTTACCATTGGTTGCTACAAATGACTGTCATTATTTGCGGCGGGAGGATGCAACGGCCCATGAGGTACTCCTCTGCATTCAGACAGGTAAGACCCTCAATGACTCGGATAGAATGAGATTTGCCAGTAACGAATTTTATTTCAAATCCCCGGAGGAGATGAGGAACGCTTTTTCAGCATATCCTGATGCCTTGAGGAACACTATTGAGATTGCTGAGAGGTGTAACCTGGAGTTGAAATTTGGTCAGCTCCATCTGCCTGATTTTGAGGTTCCTCAGGGAGAGACCCTCGACACTTATCTTGAAAAGATGGCCAGAGAAGGGCTACGAAAGAGGTTAGACCAGATCGAGGGGAGGGGAGGGGATGTATCTTCGACCTCCGAGAGTTACATAAAGAGGCTGGAAAAGGAGTTGCGTATTATCAGATCCATGGGGTTTTCCGGCTACTTTTTGATCGTCTCAGACTTTGTGAATTATGCCAAGAGTAGAAATATCCCTGTGGGGCCGGGCCGTGGCTCCGCTGCGGGTAGCTTGGTTGCCTATTCCCTG
>DAOWME010000254.1 GCA_030643245.1 Deltaproteobacteria bacterium | reverse complement strand
GGTTTCCGCCTGCGACGTACGATCATGTACGACTCGGCGCAAACCGTCGTGCGGCCTTGCTCAGAGAAAAAATTGCTCATTTCTGAATTGGAAACCAACTCGTGCCCTTTTCTCAAGAAGTCCATTTATGGATGGACACTACTTAAGAAGTAAGCGGCCGGCAACTGGAATGCTGGAACGAAAAAAGGTTACACTTTTGTCAATTTATCATCTTAACGGCAAATCATTGCCTGACAACCGATCCCTGACCCCTGGAATTCTTACCTCTCATCAGAGTATATGGATGGCTTGCTTATATACGCTATGAGCCGTTTCCATAAGACTTTCGGAAAGTGTCGGGTGTGCGTGAATCGTGGCACTCAATTCTTCTGCGGTAATCCCCCACCTGATGGCCAGGGCTATCTCGTGGATCAACTCTGTTGCATGGGGACCTATGATATGGCCCCCGAGAATCTTTTCACTCCCCGCCTCTACCACCAATTGGACTGAACCAATAGCCTGGCCGATAGCAGCAGCCTTCCCGCATGCAGAAAAGGGGAACCACCCTGTTTTGATCTCCCTTGCCGAAGCTCGCGCCTCATCCGTTGTTTGGCCTACACTCGCTACCTCAGGAAAGGTATATACACAAGTGGGGATAACAGAATAATCCATTTTAGTTGGATTTCCAAGGGCATTCTCAACTGCGATAATGCCCTCTGCAGAGGCTACATGAGCAAGGAGTATACCCCCGGCAACATCCCCCACTGCGTAAATACCTGCGACACTTGTCTCCATGCTATCGTTTACGATTATATTTTGTCTCTCATCGAGCGCTACCCCCACATCCTCTAAACCCAGGCCCTTAGAATTGGCGATCCTTCCGACCGATACGAGGATCTTCTCTGTGGTGATCTCTTCACCGTTACTCAGGAGGCAGGTGACATCTTCATCTCCGTAAGAGAGAACCGCTTCAACACCGGTTTTGACAAGGATTTTGACCCCCTTCTTTTTCAAGTTTTGGGTCATTTGCTTTGAAATCCTCTTGTCCCCACCGGGGAGGATATAATCCATTACCTCAACCACGGTAACCTTCGTCCCCAGAGCATTAAAGAAACACGCAAATTCCAGTCCGATCGCGCCGCCTCCAATGATGAGGATGGTTTGGGGTAACTTATCTAACTCAAGCACATCCGTACTGGTCAAAACCGCCGGTTTTTCAACGTCCACAAACGGCAAGGTGGCTGGGTTAGAACCGGTGGCTATTATGACCGTTGAGGCATCTACCTCTTCTACGCCGGACACGGATGCCACCCTGATCCTTGTTGGTGAAATCACGGTTCCAGTGCCATTAATAAATCTAACCTTCCTTTTCTCAAATGTCTTGCGAATACCATCGCCCAAACCTTGAATGACCTTACCCTTTCGTTCCATAATCTTTTGGAGATCAGCCCTCACCTCTCCCACATATATCCCAAACGCCTTAGCATCATTGACTGCGTTGAACAGTTCAGCGGATGCCAGAAGGGTCTTGGTAGGTATACAGCCGTAGTTAAGGCAGGTGCCTCCAATAACGTCCTTTTCTATGACAGTCACCTCAGCCCCCAGTTGTGCGGCCCTTATGGCGGCCACATATCCCCCCGGTCCAGACCCGACAATAACGATTCTCTTTTTACTCAATCCCTTCCTCCTTGCAATTGCTTAGTGACAAATGAAAGATCGCCGAAATCTCCACCCTCTCAGCTATAAACTCAATAACAAATCACGATGCATTATGTCAAGAAAGGTTTTTTCCCTTGACCTTTTTCCCCATTAATAGTAATCTTGACACCTTAGATGAGTGAAGTGCTACAAGCCTCAAAGGGAACAGCTGTAATGATTATTGATGCCCATGCGCACATAGGTGGTCTCCTGTTGAATGGGGAAGAGAATACGCTTGAAGCCCTTATTGCCCATATGGATGAATATGGTGTTGACAAAGCTATCCTCTTTCCTATACTAACTCTACCCATGGCAAGACCTGATGCCCTCGAGATAGCGAAAGACAAGAGTTTCCGAAATGATTTGGTGTTTTCTGCGGTTCATCAATATCCTGACAGGCTATTCGGCATCTATTGTGTGAACCCAAGGAACACCAGGGAGGTTTCTTCCATAGATGAGAGAATAAGGGATGGTAGCGTCGTTGCATTAAAAATCCATCCTTTTCTTCACGGATTTGATCCTGACAGCTCTATTTCGGACGTTATCGTAGAAAAATGCATAGAAAACAAAGTGCCTTTATACGTTCACTCAGGTCCAGGCGCTTCACCTGTACAAATCGGTCAATTAGCAGGTAGGTACCCGGGGGTGAACTTCATTGTAGGACACCTCGGGGGATGCGTGGAACACGTCTTTGAATGTGTCCAAATCGCTCCGAAATACAGCAATGTATTCTTTGAGACATCGTGCCTCATGCCCATCTGTTTAAAGATGGGCATACATGTCATAGGCGCTGAGCGATTCGTCTTCGGTTCTGAATGCCCCATAGGAAGCAACTACTCCCTGGAGATTCCCAAATATGATCTCATAGGGCTCAGCCGGCACCAGAGGGACCTCATCTTCCACGAAAATGCCGCCAGATTATTTAACCTGTGATTCCAGGAGATTCGGATGACAACAGCTCAAGACTCCCTTCCCAAATCAAAAACAGGAACCGTCATAGCCGTGTCGGGAAAAGGCGGTACCGGAAAGACCGTTATGTCCACGATCATCATAAAACATTTAAGAAAGATGGGTGTGAAAATTCTGGCCATTGACGCGGACCCTGCAACGAGTTTACCCCCTGCATTGGGCATCACCATAAAAAAGACCATCGGGGATGTGAGGGAGAATCTGGTCCGGGGACCGGGAAGGGGCCCAACTCCTGATGTACCTGTTGATTTGATGCTGGAATACCAGATAAGGGATATCCTTGCCGAGATACCAGGCATATCAACCCTGGCCATTGGCCGTCCTGAGGGGCCGGGATGTTACTGTCTTGTCAATGACATTCTGAGACATTCCATCGAGAAGTTCTCCGGCTATTATGATATTACAATAATCGACTGTGAAGCGGGTCTGGAACACCTGAGCAGGAGGACCACAAGAAGCGTCGACACCATGATCATCGTAACGGATGCCACTCACAGGGGTATCAATACGGCAAAGCTCATAAAAGAAATCGCAGAGAGTCTTGAAATCAGTTTCCATAAGATATGCGTCATACTGAACCGGGCCTCGGAAGAACAGGCGAACGCGTTCAGCGACAGCGTATCAAAATACGGGATAGAACTTGCCGGTATCGTGCCTGAAGACAACAATATTACTACGTATGATCTTACCGGAATCCCCCTGATCGATTTACCTGAGGATTCACCGGCTGTCATTGCTGTGAAGAAAATCCTTGACGGACTAGAAATCCTCGTCTAGAACCCGGGACCTCACCGCCCCCTTAATCCAGTTCTCGGTTGCCTGTAAGGTCTTCTCAGGGTCTTTCAGGTGTTTCCATATCTCATTATCCTTCGGGTTGCCCATGAACGGACTCACGGTCTCTTGGTCCGGGTTGACCACCCATATCATCATCTTTGCATTCTCCCTTATCCCGTCCATATTTTCTCTGATGAAGGTCACAAAGGGAGCAGGGCTTTTTTCCGAAGGAACCATTACCACGTGCTTCACAGTCAAGCGTTTCAATGCTTCCATATTTTCAGATACGTAAACAATTGAGGG
>DAOWME010000197.1 GCA_030643245.1 Deltaproteobacteria bacterium | reverse complement strand
GTCAATCAACGATAACAAGCAAAAGTGATTACCATTGCTTCTTGAGAATGCATTCTTTTTCCCGTTGATCCAAGACATTGCGGCAGGAATCCCAGTCGATTTTTTCAACTTTCGAATAGCGAATCTCAAAGGGGTGAGATTTTGGCAAGGCATCAATAATCTTTTTGGCCTTCTCTTTCTCACCCAGGGCTATGGCAACCCAAACATCTTCCAGCACATCCGGGATCTGGCCAAACAAGGCATGTATGTCCTGCAGGCGGCTGGAAAGTAAGTCATGTACGCGGTCTTCAACGGAACCCTTGTACCGCATGTTGTAGACCTGAATAGTGTTGTGGATCTGGCCAATGCGTTGAATTGGCCATTGCTATGGTCATAACAGTTGCTTCCTGATCCTCTCTTATTGCAGTCCCATACGGTATTTGATGTCGTAGTTGATAATAAAGTCTGGTTCCCCTTGAAAACGTCAATATTTCAGGCCATCCCCTATTTTCCACTGATCCTTAATATTTAAGATGTGATCTAGACCCTATTCAAGATCCATAGCCCTTATGGCTGCATTGGTGGGGTCTGTATAAAATACTGGTTGGATTTTATTGAGCAGGATATCAGGCACATCAGGAAGATCGCGTTTGTTCTCTGATGGTAACAGGATTCTCTTAGCACCTGAATCCAAAGCCAGTTGCATCCGTTCTACTAGATTGCTTACTCTCATCAAAATGCCCCCAACACTCATTTCCCCCAGCACAACCGACTGCTCCTTAAGAGGTTTCTCCAGGATGGCAGATACCATGGACACATAAAAGGCCACGGCAGTTTCTGTGCCTTCTTTTGCCTGGCTCAGGTTTAAGGCCTGGATTGAGAAGTCATAGCTTTTCAGATCTTTCTCGATCCCAAATTTCCTAATATTGGCCTTCAGGTAAGCATCAGCAACCTTGATTGCCTCTTTCATGCGCGAACTCAGATTTCCAAGCGGAATGATACGGCCCGACCCCTTATTTGTCTGGGTCTGTATAAGAAAAAGGGCGATCTTTTTATCCTCGGCGTCAAACCCAATGCTATAAACACTTCCGGGTGACATTGTTTCGGCGGGAATAATTTGCCCTCCACCGGACTCAGGCAACTGGACAAATTTTTCTTCCGCCGTTTCTTTTTCAATGAATGAAAAATTCACATCCCAATATTCCATGCCCCCCATTTTCTTGAGTTGTTCCTTCACTCTTCTGCGCATCTCCATGGCAAATTCAATGTACTTTGAAAGCTCTTCCTTGGTTACGTCACCATGAGGGTGAAGCAATTTAATCAGCCCTGAAACCGTCTTTCGAACTGACTTCTGGTCCCTGCCGGAAAGATGGCTTCCAAAATGATAGAATTCCTCAGGACGATGGGTATAGCTATCTTTACGAAGTTTAGTCAGCACCTCCGCAAGGAAATCTGAAACCAATCCTAAATGGGATGTGTAATATGCATCCCCTGTCTTTTCGAACTCCCATCCAGGAAGATAACAGTGAATACGATCAAAAAAGGCAAGATCCATTTGCTTCGGCATGGGATAAAAAAGATGACTGGTACGAAGTATGGTCTCGATATCGCCATCCAAATTCCCCACAAACACTACTGACCCTTCCGCGGCTATGATCTCCCTTCCCCGGCTGAACTGCCCGTCCTCCATATAATTCTTGCAAATATCGATGACCTTCTTGTCTTCAAATCCCCCTCTTGGCATCTCATCGAAAGCTACTGTATCCCAGAGGGCAACGAGCCCTTTTTGCCCGGTATTCAGATTGACAAACATCTGAGCTGCTGTGGTCTGCCCCCCTGATATAAGGTGTGAATATGGGCTGACCTGTTGGTATACGAAACTCTTGCCGGTACCCCTCGGTCCCAATTCAACCAAATTGTAGTTTTTTTCCACTAAAGGTATCAGCCTGGCTACATGAAGCATCTTTCGCCTTTGTGTAAAATATGGATGGTCTTCCCTGAAGCCGAGGCTTCGGATGAGAAAATTGAGCCATTCCCCCGTGGTAAACTGTGTACGGTTTTCGCGCAAACTGTCCAACTCAAGGTTTGAAACCTGGATAGGGCGTAGCTCTCTAATAATAAAAGGGCGCGTCTTGCCCTTAAACTGAAAGCTGTCATCATACTCAATCTCAACTTCGGCCCAGAGACCTCCGGTCAGCAGCCTCTCATGTTTTCTGATTTCAGATGAATCAATTCGTACATATTTTATGTCAATATTCTTCAGCTCTGCCCAATACTGGTTATCTTCTTCTACAAGGCGAACTGCAACCTTTTCAATTAGTTCATAGCGCCGTTGCTGCTCAATACGCGACTTGATCAATTCTCTCTCATCAGGTTTGGCATACTTAAGAGAAAGTGTTTGCCTTACATATTCCATTCCTTCTCGCACGACCTCATCATCGGGGTCGGAACAGTATCTTCCAAGCAAAAACTCAATCACAAAAGTTGGCACGCTGTAAGCGCTACGCATCCTCCGAACCAGATCTTTGCGGACCGTCACGCCAGGGAAAAGTGAACGGACCTTTCTATCCAATTCATCCGGCTGTGAACCGGGGATCGCAAACAAAGACATGCTCTGTTTTCCCTCGTTAGACATCTCGAATCACCTTCAATGTTTTGGTTGCAAGCACTTCTTTGTTGTCTTTCGCTATTATGTTCACTTCGTCACCTTGTCTGAGTCCCCGATCAAGAAACAGGGTCAGCTTGAGCTTATCTCTCACTCCCAACTCAAAATTTTTGGATTTCGATACGGGTTGTCCTTTCCATTCTGCTATTAAACTACCTGATCTAGGAATCAATACGGTTGGCATGAAGGCAAGAGACAATTGCTCGATCGGGCTTTTGCCCTTCAAAACGACCTTCACGGTACCGGAATCAACAACCTCTTTATCCACCAACATTGTCAAGACAACATAGAGAGCCTGTTCCTGCACCTCGGCACGAATATGAGGGATAACGACCTCCTGTAGTGATGCCCCGCCATGCAGGTATTCAGTCTGCCCACCAGCCATAAATACAGTACGGGCAGGAGGTAATGCCAGCCAATGATTATCGTCCCATGGGGACAGAATTGCCGGCAAATCAGTACCAATATTTCTAGGTATAATAGCGAAGCGTCGCCCACATACATCTGCCCCTTGAGGACTCTTCCATTTGATCAATCCATCTGATGAACTAAGTAGAAAGCCATGGTCTGTTACGAGATGCACCTCAGAATATCCACATTTGGCAAGCACTTGCACCTTTTGGGCTATTTCAGCTATTTCCTTCTCAATGTCTTTTACAAGCCCAAGGCCTTTAGCTTCGCCCTCAGCATCAATGTCCTTGGTAAACACCGCCAGGATCTTAGCCTTTATGCCCTTGAGATTGGGTTTGTTTAGCTCTTTCATCTCGATTGTGGCGAGATCTTTCCCAAATTTCCGTTTCAACAACTCAATCCGATTGCTTTTTACTCCGAAATTTCTCTCATTATGGATAACCATGATTTTTTTGTTCTTAAAATCCATTTTGAGATCACAATCAGGGAGCAGTCGACTCATTCCCACCTCGGTCTTAGAGGGAAGATCAGCAAGCCATGGTTTTACGCGAACTTCAAGTCCCGCTTTCTCGAAATAGCGGCTTACCTCCATGGCAAGATCATATCGTAGCGCATCCACAAATATCACGGCCTTACGCTTTTTACCATCCGGCAAAGACCAGAGGACTTCAGTTGCTTTTGTAACGTGGGGAATTTTCTCAAGTGATTGCACGTCAGGAGTATTTACGAATGCTTTTGTAAAACCTTCACCGGAAGCCTTAACCCAAGAATTGTATAACGGTAAACCCAAGGCTCTTATCAAGTCGCCATGAGGATCATCCACAGCAAGGACCAGGAGCTTTCTGAAAATGTCGTCAACCTTCCACCAGCCATTCTCTGGGTCTGAAAACTGTATAAGGCACGCCTCAAGATCATGTGCATCAGACACTATCAACCAGGATTCTCCATCAGAAATCCTTTGCTCCATATCTTTCAATAGAGCGAGCCAGTCCCAGCCCAGCTCTCCCGGTATGAGTTCATCCCAAACCTTGTCATAGTCATCTACTTGAATATTTTTCAGGACAGACCGAATATTTCTCAATGAGGTGTCAGCAGCATCTTCAAGTTTCTCTCTTAATTCATGCCAGTTTTGCAGTATTAGATGAGGAAAGACGTGGCCACGCTTCTTAATATCCACATTTGCGACCAGATTTAGACCTTCTTTTTCCAGGCTTCGACACGTGTTTATATAAACCTCCCCAACCTCCGGTATTTTCAGCCAATCAAAAACAGTTTCCTTACAATGCTCAGTTTTATATTGGGGAGGTAACTCCGGGACAAACGGAAATGCTGCGTCATAGCCTGTGATCTTCCAGGTTGTGGACAACGCTACATGTCTGACAAGGTCTTGGCTGAAACCTGCGGGATGACTGATTACAGACTGAGAATCCCATGTTCCACCTAAAAAGTTCTTCAGACGAGATAGAAAATCTTCCAGAATACTATCCTGGTCCAGCCGTTCTACAGTCGCTTCAGGCGCAACCAACAGCTCTTCCATTTGTCGGCCCAGGTCACCCACCAGTTCATTCTGAACTGTATTCAAGTCCCACGACCTTCCCTTCCAGAATTCAATGGGCTTATCCAGATTTTGCGCCACAAGGCGTGACAGCGGGGATGCTGATCGGTCTGATTTTGAGACGTAGTACATATCTGCAAGCTGCCTTTTGTCTTTTGTAATGTCCACGCCACGCCCGCGCAGAAAGGCGGGCAATTTTTCTTCGTCGCCCCCTTTGTATCCCCATTCCAACCCTGCCTCACAAAACGGCATAAGCCACGACATAGGCATGCTCTTCTTGGGCCTTGTAGCTTCATTGAGCCAATCGACCGGATATGGATAATAAATAATCCATCGTGAAAGCTGTTTCCAATCTATCAAACTTTCTTGGTCAGAATGGGATATGCGGTCTGAGAGGATAGAGAGTCGAATTCTTAATGGGCTTTGGCCCTTTCCGTCCGGTATATCGGGACCGACCGCGATGAACTTCATCGGAACTCTATAGCCGTCATCCAATGAGAAGGTCCAGTGGACCGATCTGTCAATTAGCCATGGTACAGATAGAAGCCAGTAGCGGTTTGGATCAAACCAGATGAGCGTAGTAAGGTATTCGCTTGCCTTATGTTGGAAACGCTTGGAAAATTCATCTACTAACCATTTTTCTATGGCTGAACTATTCATCGAAATGGCTTACTTGCCCGTTTGACTGTGACTTTGCCCACCTGACCTCTTCATCTATTAAGTAATAAATACCGGTCAGGGTAATTTGACTAATGAATCGATTTCATCAAGAACGCTCGCTAAATCCGGTGCTGTCGAAGGGATAACATTATCTTCACAGCCTTGATGCTTGTGATGCGGATAAGTTGGAAGGCGTAGTTTCTTATGATGACCTGTATTATCATAACGGAAAACTAGCTTTTTTGATGCGGTTATATATTGATAAACATACATTAAACGATCTTCAGCCGTTTCAACATCAAGAAACTCACGCAAATGAAGCACTGAACCATCCACAAAATAGATCTCGCCACGAATGAAGCCCTCGAATGTACTCCGTTTTTCAAATGTAATCCTTGATAACTGAATAACAGGGCATGAATCAACTGTCTTCTGAATATGCCGAAAGTATTCTTCAATTCGCAAACCGGATATCCCTCAGTGTCTCGGCTTTCTCACGCAATCGTTCCAGTAGCCTGTACTCTCCAATCCATTCGGCATAATCCATGGTCTCTTTCATTTCATCGTTT
>DAOWME010000264.1 GCA_030643245.1 Deltaproteobacteria bacterium | reverse complement strand
GTCCTCGACCCCGATCGGGGGATGGCCTGAAGATGAGATGCACAAATGGGGAAGTTATTTCGTCCCCGCCCCTTATCATTCCTATAGCTAGTGCTCATCCATAAATAGACTTCTTGAGAAAATGGGCACGAGTTGGTTTCCAATCCAGAAATGAGCAATTTTTTATCTGAGCAAGGCCGCACGACGGTTTGCGCCGAGGCGTACATGATCGTACGTCGCAGGCGGAAACCGGAGGAGAACGCAGCTCAGGGGAAAAAGGGCCATTTCTGGATGGAAGTTAGCTAAGAGGTATAGATGAAAGCCTTACTTTTTGACAATGGGTTGAGGCTGGCAGACTATCCAAAACCCAGGAGGGACAATAATGAGGCACTGATCAGAGTTCTAATGGCGGGCATATGCAATACTGACCTGGAGATCGTTAAGGGTTACATGGGGTTCAAAGGTATACTGGGACATGAATTTGTGGGTCTTGTGGAGGAATGTGATAACCCCGAGCTCTTGGGCAAAAGAGTTGTAGGGGAGATAAACTGCGGCTGCGGAGAATGCGGTTATTGCACTAAAGGGCTAAAAACTCATTGCAAAAACAGGAAGGTTCTGGGTATACTGGCCCACGATGGAGCATTTGCAGAGTACCTCGTTCTCCCTGAGGAAAACCTGCACATAATTCCGGACAAGATCTCAGATGAAGAAGCTGTCTTTGTGGAACCCCTGGCAGCGGGTTTTCAAGTAATAGAGCAGACCCATATCAGACCTTCGAATAGGGTGATAATATTGGGGGATGGAAAGCTAGGTCTTCTTGTTGCACAGGTGCTTGTCCTCACAGGCTGTGATCTGTTCGTAGCCGGTAAACACACCTCGAAGTTATCTCTACTCAAAGGAAGAGGGATAGGTACGGGCCTGATAGATAATCTTGGTGACAGCAAGGCAGATGTGGTTATTGACTGTACCGGCGCTTCTGAGGGTTTGGAAAGAGCCTTGAGATTAACCCGGCCCAGAGGAGCCATAGTCTTGAAGAGTACAGTGGCAGAGAAGAGGGGTGTGGACCTAACTGGGCTGGTCATAGATGAAATTACCCTTATAGGTTCGAGGTGCGGACCTTTTCATCCTGCCATCAGGGCCTTGGAAAAAGAATCTATAGATGTCAAATCACTTATCTCGGGAATTTACAGCTTAATGGAGGGGACGAAGGCTTTCAGAGAGGCATCTAAGAAGGGGGCTTTAAAAATACTTATAAGGATGGATTAAAAATAGCGGAGAGAAAAAGGAGTTCTGATGATCGATCTTCACACACACTCAATATTTAGCGATGGTGAATTAATACCTTCTGAATTGGTAAGGAGAGCAGTGGTCATAGGTTATGAGGCGATCGCCATCACAGACCATGCCGATTTATCAAACCTTGATTTCATCGTTCCCAGGATTGCAAATGTCTGTGATGATTTATCTACAAAGTGGGATATCAGGGCTATTCCTGGGATAGAGATCACCCATGTTCCTCCGTCAGTCATATGCGAGTTAGAAAAAAGGGCACGGAATCTGGGTGCAAAGATAGTCGTCGTCCATGGAGAGACCACGGTAGAACCTGTGCCGCCTGGAACAAATAGATCGGCATTGTTGTCCGACATAGATATCCTGGCTCATCCGGGTTTGATAACCGAGGAAGAAGTGGAGATAGCAAAAGCCAGGGGCATATGCCTGGAGATTACTGCCAGGGCGGGGCACTCCCTGACTAACGGCCATGTGGCCAAACTTGCAACAAGGGTAGGGGCCAAATTGGTTTTAAACAGCGATGCTCACGCTCCGAATGATCTTGTCAGCTTGGACAAGGCAAGGATGGTCGGTCTGGGAGCAGGGCTTTCGGAAGACGAATTTAATAAGATGCGTAAAAATTCAATGGAAATCTTAGAAAAGATCAGCTTCCCCAAAATTCCTTGACCAGCAATTCTAATTATGGTTAACCCTTCGATGATAATGGTATTTGTATATATTCCAATTGTAGGATTGTGAGTGGAAATCTCATAATTAGTGTCCATCCAGAAATGGACTTCTTGAGAAAATGGGCACGAGTTGGTTTCCAATTCAGAAATGAGCAATTTTTTCTCTGAGCAAGGCCGCACGACGGTTTGCGCTGAGGCGTACATGATCGTACGTCGCAGGCGTAAACCTGAGGAGAACGCAGTTCAGGGGAAAAAGGGCCATTTCTGGATGGAAACTAATTAGAATTGCTGTTTCTACTGGTACATTGTTGAAAATTTTGATTTCCTGTGGTATAGATCTTCATATATTAAGGGACGAGGCCGAAATAACTTCCTCAAGTTGGCGCTCAGATTTTGGTCAGATTTGTTCGATCTGAAAGCGCAAAACCGCAGGAATAGTCCGACCTATTTCGAGGATTTTGTGTTTGAAGATCGGTCAAAGATGGCCTGAAGATGAGATGTACAAATGGGGAAGTTATTTCGGCCTCGTCCCTTATATGAAATGAACAATTTTCGTTTCATACTGGGGGACAATATGATAATTCAGGAAATCACCATGACGGAATTTGAAGAGGGCTTAAATAAGACCCGGACTGTCATTTTACCCGTTGGCACAACAGAGGAACACGGCTCTCACCTGCCTTTGGCAACGGACATTATCCACGTGTATGAGATGGTCAAAGAAGCTGCCAGGAAGATTGACGTCTTTGTAGCACCTCCCATTTACTACGGATTGTGTCGTAGTACCAGCGAACATCCTGGCACCATTACCATTTCAGGAGATACGTTTAGGAGTCTCATTAGAGATGTCGTGTGTTCCCTTTACGCCCATGGTATGAGGAATTTCATAATTATATCCGGACACGCCGGCGGAACCCATATGTCTTCTCTTTCCGAAGTCGGGGAGTTGCTGCTCTCCGAATTGCCGGAAACAAACATCGCTGTCGTTTCCCTATTCGACTTAATTGAGAAAGAAGCTTCTGACGTCGTGGAAACCAAAGGAGACTCCCATGCCGGAGAATTGGAGACATCTCTCATACTTTATTCAAAACCACACTTGGTGAAAGGCCCAGGGGAGATTTCCTATCCGCAGATACCCGCCTATTTCCTGGTAAGAGAAAAGAGGAAATGCTGGCCTGCCGGGGTGTGGGGAGACCCCACAAAGGCAAGTGCTGAAAAGGGAAAGAGGGTGTTTGATGCAGCAGTAGATAAGCTCGTTCATTTAAGTAATGAGATTGAGAGGTTTAGGGGGTGAGGGTTTTTTACCTGTTAGGGACGTGGCCGAAATAACTTCCTCAAGTTGGCGCTCAGATTTAGGTCAGATTTGTTAGATCTGAAAATACAAAACCACAGGAATAGTTTTGCCTATTTCGAGGATTTTGTGTTTGAAGATCGGTCAAAGATGGCCTGAAGATGAGATGTACAAATGGGGAAGTTATTTCGGCCACGT